>NZ_JBWKYF010000004.1:0-158730 GCF_059423605.1 Variovorax sp. GW460-12-1-14-LB1 | reverse complement strand
GCGCCCCACAAGGGAAACACGCCCCTTCCGCCCCTCGCCAAAGCCCCTCGCACCTGGCCCGCTACTTGCGATATCGCTCGGGAATGACAGAAAATTTTCATAACTGACATATATTTGTAAACTGATTTACATCACTCGCACCCTTCCCGGTGCATCGCCCGCCCCATGAGCACCAACGTCGACACCCCAGGCACCACCGTGGCCCAGCGCATTGCGCAGGCGCTGCCGCGGCTGACGCGTTCGCACCGGCAGGTGGCCGACTTCGTGCTCGGGCATCCGCTGCAGGTCGCGACGCTGCCCATCGACGAGCTCGCCGCCGCGGCCGGCGTGTCGGTGGCCACGGCCAACCGCTTTGCGCGCGCGCTGGACTTCGACGGCTATGCGGCCTTTCGCGCCGAGCTCGTGCGCGGCTTCGAGCCGCTGGTGGCGCCGGTCGAGCGGCTGCGCGGCAACCTGGAGCACCCGACCACGGTGGCCGAGGTGTTCGCCACCGCGCTCGACGAGAGCCGCCGCAACATCGAAGCCACGCGCCAGTCGCTGGACTACGCCGCCTGCGAGGCCGCGGTGCAGCGCATCCTGAAGGCACGCTCGATCTACATCGGCGGCTTCGGCGCCAGCGCCTGGCTCGCGGGGCTGTTGCAGCACGGGCTCGATGGCTCCTGCAGCGACGTGCGCATGCTCTCCAGCGTGAGCGGCGTCACGCACTCGGCGCGCACGCTGATGCATGCGGGGCCGCAGGACCTGTTCATCGGCCTGACCTTTCCGCGCTACCTCACCGACACGGTGGCACTCGCGCAGATCGCGCGCGGCCAGGGCTGCGCGGTGCTCGCGCTGACCGACCGCCCCAGCTCGCCCATCGCACCGCTGGCCGACGTGGTGCTGTACGGCCAGACCGAAACCAGCTACCGCCCCAACTGCGAGACCAGCGTGCTCGCGCTGATCGAGGCACTGACCAGCGCGGTCGCCCTGCGCGCGCCCGGCGCGGCGCAGTCGGCCGGCCGCATCCTGCAGGCGGTGCGCCCGTGGCTCCACGGCGGGCTGGGCCAGGGCCATGCGCGCGGCGAAGTCTCCATGCCCTCCCTCCCCGCCGCCGTCGCTTCCGACGCCGGCAAGAAAAAGAAGAAAGCTTCCCGATGAAGAACGTCACGCCCGTCATCGCCATCCACGGCGGCGCCGGCACCATCAGCGCCTCGACGACCAACCCCGAGCAGGCGCAGGCTTACCACGACGCGCTGCAGGCCATCGTGCGCGCCGCGCAGGCCGCATTGCTCAAGGGCATGCCCGCGCTCGACGCCACCTGCCTGGCGGTCGAGATGCTCGAAGACTGCCCCCTCTTCAACGCCGGCTACGGTGCGGTGTTCACGCACGAGGAAACGCACGAGCTCGACGCCGCCGTGATGGAGGGCGCCACGCTCGCGGCCGGCGCCATCGCCGGCGTGAGCCACGTGCGCCGCCCGGTGCGCGCCGCGCGCGCCGTGCTCGAGGACGGCGCTCACGTGCTGCTGGCCGGCGCGGGCGCCGAGGCCTTCGCGCGCGACCGCGGGCTGGAGATGGTCGAGCCCTTCTTCTTCTCGACCGACGCACGCCGCCAGCAGCTGTACCGCGTGCGCGACACCGGCCGCGTGGTCACCGACCACGAAGGCGCCGCCATGACCAAGCCGCCGCTGGACGAAGACAAGAAGTTCGGCACCGTCGGCGCCGTGGCGCTCGACATCCACGGCCACCTGGCCGCCGCCACCTCGACCGGCGGCATGACCAACAAGCGCGTGGGCCGCGTCGGCGATACGCCGCTCATCGGCTCGGGCACCTACGCCGACGACCGCACCGCCGCCATCTCGTGCACCGGCAGCGGCGAAATGTTCATCCGCGTCGCAGCCGCGTACGACATCTGCGCGCGCATGGCCTACGGCGGCGCCACGCTCGAAGCGGCCACGCACGCCGTGGTGCACGAGTCGCTGCCCGCCATCGGCGGCACCGGCGGCCTGATCGCCGTCGACCGCCACGGCAACCTGAGCCTGGCCTTCAACACCGAAGGCATGTACCGCGGCCACGCGCGCGGTGACGAAGCCCCGGTCACCGCCATCTTCGCCTGACGCCCTGCCCCTTTTTCCCTCGCATCCGCCATGTCCTCCCCTGCCCTGAACCTGCCCGACGGCCGCGTCCTCGCCGTCGACGACCTCACCGTGCGCTTCTCGACCTCCGAGCGCACGGTCGATGCCGTCAAGAAGCTGTCCTTCCACGTCGACCACGGCGAAACGCTCGCGGTGGTGGGTGAATCGGGGTCGGGCAAGTCGGTCACCTCGCTCGCGCTGATGCGGCTGGTGGAGCACGGCGGTGGCCGCATCCTCGGCGGCAGCATGGCCTTCCGCCGGCGCAACGGCGAGGTGCTCGACCTCGCGCAGGCGCGCGACAGCACGATGCGCGGCATCCGCGGTGCAGACATCGCGATGATTTTTCAAGAGCCGATGACCTCGCTGAACCCGGTGTTCACCGCCGGCGACCAGATCGCCGAGGCCATCCGCATCCACCAGGGCAAGAGCAACGCGGCCGCGCGCGCCGAGGCGCTGCGCATGCTCGAACTCGTACGCATCCCTGAAGCGCGCAACGTGCTCGACCGCTTCCCGCACCAGCTCTCGGGCGGCATGCGCCAGCGCGTGATGATCGCGATGGCGCTGTCGTGCAAGCCGCAACTGCTGATTGCCGACGAGCCCACCACCGCGCTGGACGTGACGATCCAGGCGCAGATCCTGCAGCTCATCCGCGAGCTGCAGAAAGAGATGCGCATGGGCGTGCTCTTCATCACGCACGACATGGGCGTGGTGGCCGAAATTGCCGACCGCGTGCTCGTGATGTACCGCGGCGACAAGGTCGAGGCCGGCAGTTCCGACACCGTGTTCGCGTCGCCGCAGCACCCCTACACCCGGGCGCTGCTGTCGGCCGTGCCCAAGCTGGGCGCGATGCAGGGCACCGACCTGCCGGCCAAGTTCGAGCTCCTTCGTACCGAGTCCGGCACCGAAGACAGCACCGAGACCGTGCCCTGCACCGACACCACGCCGCAGACCACCGTGCGCGAAGACGCCGGCCCGATCCTGCGCGTGCGCGACCTCGTGACGCGCTTCGACGTGCGCAGCGGCATCTTCGGCCGCGTGAAGCGCCGCGTGCATGCGGTGGAAAAGATCAGCTTCGACCTGTACCCCGGCGAGACGCTGGCGCTGGTGGGCGAATCGGGCTGCGGCAAGTCGACCACGGGCCGCTCGCTGCTGCGCCTGGTCGAAAGCCAGAGCGGCGCGATCGAATTCGGCGGCAAGAACATCCGCGAGCTGCCCACGCGCGAGCTGCAGGCGCTGCGCCGCAACATCCAGTTCATCTTCCAGGACCCGTTCGCGTCGCTCGATCCGCGCGTGACGGTGGGCTTCTCGATCATGGAGCCGCTGCTCATCCACGGCATCGCCAAGGGTGCCGAGGCGCAGCAGCGCGTCGACTGGCTGCTGCAGAAGGTCGGCCTGCCGCCCGAGGTGGCGCAGCGCTATCCGCACGAGTTCTCGGGCGGCCAGCGCCAGCGCATCGCGATCGCGCGTGCGCTCGCGCTGAACCCGAAGGTGGTGGTGGCCGACGAATCGGTGTCGGCACTCGACGTGTCCATCCAGGCGCAGATCGTCAACCTCATGCTCGACCTGCAGCGCGAGCTGGGCGTGGCGTTCCTGTTCATCTCGCACGACATGGCCGTGGTCGAGCGCATCAGCCACCGCGTGGCCGTGATGTACCTGGGCCAGATCGTCGAGATCGGCCCGCGCCGCGCGGTGTTCGAAGCGCCGCAGCACCCCTACACGCGCAAGCTGATGGCGGCCGTGCCGGTGGCCGACCCGTCGCGCCGCCACAAGCCGCGCGCGCTGCTCGAAGGCGAGATTCCCAGCCCGATCCGCGCCGTGGGCGACGAGCCCGACGTGCCGCCGCTGGTGCAAGTGGCCCCGGGCCACTTCGTCGCACGGCACGCCATCGGCGGCGCCTTCTGATTCCGAACCGTTTTTTCACCCGCAGGCCCCCTGCATTTTTTCCACGAACCGACTGGAGTTCTTCCATGAAGCAATCTTCTTCCTCCCTGCGCTGGGCATCCGCATTGCTGGGCCTGGCCGCGCTCGCCGCCTCGGGCACGGCACTGGCCGCCAAAGACGTGGTGCTGGCCATCGGCTACCAGCCGGAAACGCTGGACCCGTACAACACCAACACGACCATCACCACGGCCGTGACCAAGACCTTCTATGAAGGCCTGTTCCAGTTCGACAAGGACCTGAAGGTGCAGAACGTGCTCGCCGAGAGCTACGACGTGTCCAAGGACGGCCTGGTCTACACCATCAAGCTGCGCAGCGGCGTCAAGTTCCACGACGGCACCGACTTCAACGCCGAAGCCGTGAAGGTCACGCTCGACCGCGTGCTGAACCAGGACAACAAGCTGCTGCGCTACAACCAGTTCAACCGCGTGGGCAAAGTCGAGGCCGTGAACCCGACCACCGTGCGCATCACGCTGAAGGAGCCCTTCGGCCCCTTCATCAACTCGCTGGCCCACGCTTCGGCCGCCATGATCTCGCCCACCGCGCTCAAGAAGTGGGGCAACAAGGACATCGCCTTCCACCCCGTGGGCACCGGCCCCTTCGAGTTCGTGGAATGGAAGCAGACCGACGCCGTGAAGGCCAAGAAGTTCGACGGCTACTGGAAGAAGGGCTTCCCGAAGGTCGACAACCTGCAATGGAAGCCGGTGCTCGAGAACAACACGCGCGCCGCGATGCTGCAGACCGGCGAAGCCGACTTTGCCTTCCCCATTCCCTACGAGCAGGCCGAGCTGCTGAAGAAGAGCGACAAGCTCGAAGTGGTGGCCTCGCCCTCGATCATCACGCGCTTCCTGGCCTTCAACATGCTGCAAAAGCCGTATGACAACCCGAAGGTGCGCGAAGCCATCGGCTACGCCATCAACAAGGAAGCGCTGTCGAAGGTCGCCTTCGGCGGCTACGCCTTCCCCGCGCAGGGCGTGATGCCCCAGGGCGTGAAGTTCGCCGAGAAGATGGCGCCCATTCCCTACGACGTGAAGAAGGCCAAGCAACTGCTGACCGAGGCCGGCTACCCCAACGGCTTCGAGTCGGTGCTGTGGAGCGCCTACAACAACACGACCAGCCAGAAGACGATCCAGTTCGTGCAGCAGCAGCTCGCACAGGTGGGCATCAAGCTGCAGGTGCAGGCGCTCGAAGTGGGCCAGCGCACCGAGCAGGTCGACGCCTGGCCCGATCCGAAGACGGCCAAGGTCCGCATGTACTACACGGGCTGGTCGTCGTCGACCGGTGAAGCCGACTGGGGCCTGCGTCCGCTGTTCGCTTCCGAGTCGTGGGCGCCCAAGCTCAACAACATGTCGTTCTACAAGAGCGACGTGGTCGACGCCGCGATCGCCAAGGCGCTCGTGACGGTGGACGACAAGGAAAAGGCCGCGCTGTACAAGACCGCGCAGGAAGAGATCCGCAAGGACCTGCCGCGCGTGCCGCTGGTCACCGAGCAGAACCTGTCGGCGCACGCCAAGCGCCTGTCGGGTGTGTTCGTGATGCCCGACGCGAACATCAACATCGATGCCATGTCGGTATCGAACTGATCGCGGCTCCTTCGTTTTCCTGACTGACTGTCCGGCGGGCGGTGGCACCGTGCCATCGCCCGCTCGCGACACCCGTATCCCATGCTGAATTACTTCCTCAAACGACTGTTGGGCCTGATCCCGACACTGCTCATCGTGGCAGTGCTGGTGTTCCTGTTCGTCCACATGCTCCCCGGCGACCCGGCGCGCCTTGCCGCCGGCCAGGACGCCGACGAGCAGACCGTGGCCATGGTGCGCGCGGAGCTGGGGCTGGACAAGCCGCTGCCGCAGCAGTTCGTGAGCTTCTTCACCCACATGGTGCAAGGCGACTTCGGCACCTCGATCCGCACGCGGCGGCCGGTGTCGACGGAAATTGCCGAGCGCTTCTTCCCGACGGTGATGCTGACCATCACCAGCATGGTGTGGGCGGTGATCTTCGGCATGGGGATCGGCATCGTGTCGGCGGTGTACCGCAACAAATGGCCCGACCGCATCGGCATGACGCTGGCGGTGTCGGGCATCTCATTCCCCGCATTTGCATTGGGCATGCTGCTGATGCAGATCTTCTCGGTGCAGCTGGGCTGGCTGCCCACGGTGGGCGCCGCGACCTGGCAGCACTACATCCTGCCCTCGATCACGCTGGGCGCGGCCGTGGCCGCCGTGATGGCCCGCTTCACGCGCGCCTCGTTCGTCGAAGTGATCCAGGAAGACTTCGTGCGCACCGCGCGCGCCAAGGGCGTGCACGAAACCAGCGTGGTGTTCAAGCACACGCTGCGCAACGCGCTGATTCCGGTGGTCACGATGATGGGCCTGCAGTTCGGCTTCCTGCTGGGCGGCTCCATTCTTGTGGAGGCGGTGTTCAACTGGCCCGGCCTGGGCCGCCTGCTGGTCGATGCCGTGCAGATGCGCGACTACCCCGTCATCCAGACGCTGGTGCTGCTGTTCTCGCTCGAATTCATCCTGATCAACCTCGTGGTCGATGTGCTGTACGGCTACATCAACCCGACCATCCGCTACAAGTGAGCACGCAGCCATGACGCAAGCTACCGGCGTGTCTGCCGAATCCATCGTTCCACTGTCCCCCGTTGCCGTTGCGCTGACCGCCGGCAAGGTCCGCACGCCCTGGGGCGAATGCTGGCGCCGTTTCAAGAAGCAGCCCGTGGGCATCGTGGCGGCCATCTTCGTGCTGCTGCTGGTGGTGATCGCGGTGTTCGCACCGTGGATCGTGCCCTTCGATCCCGAGAACTTCTTCGACTACGACATGCTGAACAGCGGGCCTTCGGCCACGCACTGGTTCGGCGTCGATCCGCTGGGCCGCGACATCTTCAGCCGCATCCTGGCGGGCACGCGCATCTCGCTGGCGGCCGGCTTCCTGTCGGTGCTGGTGGGCGGCATCATCGGCACGGCCTTCGGCCTGCTGGCGGGCTACTACGAAGGCTGGTGGGACCGCATCGTGATGCGCATCTCGGACGTGCTGTTCGCCTTCCCCGGCATTTTGCTGGCGCTGGGCGTGGTGGCCATCCTGGGCAGCAGCATGACCAACGTGGTGGTGGCGGTGTCGGTGTTCAGCGTGCCGGCCTTTGCGCGCCTGGTGCGCGGCAACACGCTGGTGCTCAAGCAGCAGACCTACATCGAGGCCGAGCGCAGCATCGGCGCGTCCGACTGGACCATCATCGTGCGCCACATCCTGCCGGGCACGATCTCGTCGATCGTCGTGTACTTCTCGATGCGCGTGGGCACCTCGATCATCACGGCAGCCAGCCTCTCGTTCCTGGGCATGGGCGCGCAGCCGCCGACGCCCGAGTGGGGCGCGATGCTCAACGAAGCCCGCGCCGACATGGTGACCTCGCCGCACGTGGCGCTGTTCCCCAGCCTGGCCATCTTCTTCACCGTGCTGGCCTTCAACCTGCTGGGCGATGCGCTGCGCGACGCGCTCGATCCGAAGATCGACCGCCAGTAAGTTCTTCGCTCTCATGGCCTCGACGACCTCCCTGCCCTTCATCGGCACGCTGCCCCCGGGCACGCGCGACGCCATCACTGACGTCGCGGGCGTCACGGTCGGCCACCGCACGCTGGCCGACGGCCCGGTGCAGACCGGCGTGACCGTGATCCGCCCGCACGCCGGCGACGCGTTCCGCGACAAGGTGCCGGCCGCGGCCGTGGTGCTCAACGGCTTCGGCAAGAGCGTGGGGCTGGTGCAGCTGGCCGAGCTCGGCGTGCTGGAAACGCCGATCGCGCTGACCAACACCTTCTCGGTCGGCACCGTGGCGACGGCGCAGATCCGCCACTGCGCGGCGGCCAACCCCGAAACCGGCCGCGCGCTGCCCACGGTGAACCCGCTGGTCTTCGAGTGCAACGACGGTTTTCTCAACGACATCCAGCGGCTGGCAGTGACCGAAGCCGACTACCTGCAGGCGCTCGACGCCGCCGGGGCCGATTTCGAACAGGGCTCGGTCGGCGCGGGACGCGGCATGTCGAGCTTCCAGCTCAAGGGCGGCATCGGCAGCGCGTCGCGCTGCGTGGCGATGGCCGACGGCACGACCCACACGTTGGGCACGCTGGTGCTGGCGAACTACGGACGCCAGCCGCAGCTGGTGCTGGCCGGGCACGCGGTGGGCGAACGGCTCGCGGCGCTGCAGGCATCGAAGGAAGCGGCGGAGCCCGAGAAGGGCTCGATCATCATCGTCGTCGCCACCGACGCGCCGCTCGACGCGCGCCAGCTGCGCCGCCTGGCATTGCGCGCGGGCGCGGGGCTGGCCCGCACCGGCTCGGTCTACGGCCACGGCAGCGGCGACCTCGTGCTGGCCTTCTCGACGGCCTACACGATCCCCGACCGCGCCGACCGGCCCATGCCGGCCGTGGCGATGCTGCACGACACGCGGCTCGACGGGCTGTTCCAGGCCGCGGCCGACAGCACCGAGCAGGCCATACTTCATGCGCTGTGGCGCGCCACGCCCGTCACGGGCCGCGACGGCAACCACCGCGCGGCGCTCGGCGAACTGCTGCCGGCGTCTTCCCTTTCACCTCTCGCCTGAAACACACGTCCATGAAAGTCCTGATCTCCACCGACATCGAAGGCGTTGCAGGCGTCTACCACCACGAGCAGGCGCGCCAGGGCAACCCCGAGTACGAGCGCGCCCGCGTGCTGATGGCGCAGGAGGCCAATGCCGCGATTGCCGGCGCCTTCGACGCCGGCGCCACCGAGGTGCTGGTGAACGACTCGCACGGCGGCTTTCGCAACATGCCGCCCGATGTGCTCGATGCACGCGCCCGTGTCGTGCAGGGCAAGCCGCGCTACCTGAGCATGGTGGCCGGCGTGGAAGAAGGCGTGGACGCGCTGTGCATGGTGGGCTACCACTCGCGCGCGCAGGGGCGCGGCATCCTCGCGCACACGATCAACGGCTTTGCCTTCGCGGGCATCCGGCTGGGCGACCAGGAACTGGGCGAAGCCGGAATCTACGGCGCGCTGGCCGGCGAATACGGCGTGCCGGTCGTGATGGCCAGCGGCGACGACGTGTTCATCTCCGAGAACCAGGCGCTCTTCCCGCATGCGAGCTTCGTGCAGACCAAGAAGGCGACCGGCTTCAACAGCGGCGTGTCGCTCTCGCCGGAACAGTCGCGCCAGGCGATCCGTGCCGGCGTGATCGAAGGGCTGGCCGCGCGTGCCCACGCACGTCCACTGGTCTTCCAGGGCCCGCAGGTGGTCACGCTGCGCACCCAGTCGCCGATGATGGCCGACCTGTTCTGCCAGTGGCCGAGCTTCGAGCGCGTCGATGGCGTCACGCTGCGCTTCACCGCTGAAACAGTGGAGTCGGCGGTGCGCATGCTGAACTGCTGTTCGGCGATGTCGTCGATGTTGCGCTGAAGCAGCGGCTTCTCAAGGCAATGCGAGGCTGAAGCGCACGTGACCGTCCTGCCCGGCGCTGTCGAGCCGGGCGTGCCCCCGGTGCAGCTCGGCAATCTGGTGCACGAGGTACAGGCCGAGCCCGGCGCCCGGTGAGCGCGCCGCCTGCCGGCCACGGAAATACTTCTCGAACAACCGCGGCACCTCGTCGTGCGGAATCGCGTCGCCGGGGTTGCTCACGCGGATATCCAGTCCACCGGCTTCCCCGGGCACCACGTCGAGCACGATGGCGCGGCCGGCCGGCGTGTGGCGATCGGCGTTGGCCAGCAGGTTGCGCAGCGCCACGCGCAGCAGGCCGGGGTCGCACACCAGCTGCGACGGCAGGTGGCTGCCCTGCCACACGACGCGGCCGTCGGGCCAGTCGGCCACCAGGTCCTCGAACAGCTCCAGCAGCTCGTCGCGCTCACAAGGGCGCGGTTGGAACGGCGTCTGGCCGGCTTCCATGCGATCGGAGGTCAAGTACTCGTCGACCAGCGCAGTCATGCGTTGCGCGGCGGCGCGCAGGTTCAGGCAGCGCGCCAGCGTCTTCTCTCGCGCGGCGTCCAGGTTCTTGGCGATCTGCTGCGCGGTGGTGTGGATGATGGCCAGCGGCGTGCGGAACTCGTGCGACACCATGGCGACGAAATCCACCTGCGACTGCTTGGCGCGACGTTCGGTTTCCAGCGCCGCGCGCAGGTCGACCTCGAGGCGCTGGCGCTGCTCGATCTCGCCGCGCAGGTCGGCCGTGCGCTTGCGCACCTCGTCTTCCAGCCGGTCGTTCTGGCGCCCGACCACGTGCACCAGGCGCGCCTGCGCGGCTTCCTTCTCGCGGCGCAGTTGGTCGTAGCGGCGGTTCAGCCGCATGCTCATGAGCAGCAGGTGCAGCAGCGTGCCCACGGCGGTCGCGTTGTCGGTCCAGGCGCCGGCCGGCAGCCAGCCCTGGTTGCGCAGGAAGCTCACCATCACGCCCGCGTAGTAGATGCCGAAGATGATGAGAAAAGCCCGCGCCTGGCCCTGGTCGCGCGGCAGCAGCCACAGCGCGGCGCCGATCAGGTAGACGATGCACAGCATCGCCGTCCCCTGCACCGCCTGCATGGCCAGGCCGTTGGCGCCGGCCAGCACCAGCGCCACCGCGATGGCACTCACGAGGCCCACCACGCGCACCGCCACGCGGGTGAAGCGCGGCCACTGCACGTCGGTGCCCAGTTGCATGCCGGCGAAGCGGATGCCGATGGCCACGCCGGCGCAGATCGACAGGCTCAGCAGCAGGTCGGACAGCCGCGCGGGCATGGCCAGCAGCTGCTGCGGCAGCCCGGCCGTCAGGAACTCGACCAGCAGCGCGTTCGCCACGTAGACCAGGTACCACGCGCTCAGGCGCTCGCGCGTCATCTGCCAGAACAGCGTGTGAAAGGCGAGCAGCATCAGGCCGAATCCGAAGCCCAGGCCATAGAAGAGGTACTCGCGCCGCGCGGTGCCCGCGTAGACCTCGGGTGCGGCAAAGCCGATGGTGGTCGACATGGCATTGCGCGACTGCAGGCGCAGCAGCAGCGGCGTGGGCTCGGTGCTCTCCAGCGTGAGCGGCAGCTGCACGTTGCGCGCGTCCACCGGCCAGTGCTCACGGCCGATGTCTTCGCCCGAGTGCACGGCAAGCTGCCAGCGGCCGGCGTCGTCCCGACGGTACAGCCGCACGTCGTCGAGCAGCGCATTCCTGAACTGCGCCAGCCACCGCTGCTGCGGCGCGTCGGCCGGGCGCTGCACCTCGAGCTTGATCCACACGGCGTCGCGCGTGAAGCCCGCATTCACGGCCCCAGGCAAGGCCTTCCAACCCGGCGCGGCGGCGGCTTCGTCGGCACTGAGGCGGCCTTCGGGGTCGCGCAGCATCGACAACTGGCCGTGGCTGTCGACGCTCGCCAACGGATTCAGCCGCAGCACGCCGGCGGCGGCCGCGGTGGAAAAGAGAAGGCCCAGCACGGCAAGACAACCGCACCGCCACAGGCACCGAGCAAGGCGTTTCATGGGCGCGGATTATCGAGGCCACACCTAGAATCTGCGCGCCCTTCGCCGCGCTTAGAAACGCTCAGATTCCCTCGGCCACCAGCCCCTACCCTGTTCCCATGCGTGATGTGATCCTGCTGGAAGATGAAGCCGTGCTGCGCGAAGAGTTGAGCGAGTTCCTGGCCGGCAGCGGCTACCGGGTTGATGCCGAGGCGTCGCTCGAAGGTTTCCACCGCACCTACGACCCCGCCCGCCACGGCATCGCGCTGGTCGACCTCGGCCTGCCCGACGGCGACGGCCTGTCGCTGATCCGCGAACTGCGCGAACGCGGCGAGCGCCTGGGCATCGTCGTGCTGACGGCGCGCGGCGGCGCCCGCGACCGCGTGACGGGGCTGGACATCGGCGCCGACTACTACCTGTCCAAGACCACCGACCTCGATGAGCTGGCGGCCACGCTGGCGGCGCTGTCGCGGCGCCTGGGCGATTCGCCCGCCGCGCTGCCGGCCGACGCCTGGGTGCTGGAACTGGGCCCGCGCCGGCTGTCGCCGCCGGGCTTCGCGCCCATTGCGCTGTCGGAACAGGACCTCACGGTGCTGCACGAACTGATGCGCAGCGGCGGCGAAATCGCCAGCCGCCAGCAGATCGTGCAGGCGCTGGGCGAGCACTTCCTGAGCTACGACCAGCGCCGCCTCGACACGCAGATCCGCCGCCTGCGGCGCAAGGTCAGCGAGGCCACCGGCCTTGTGCTGCCGATCAACACGGCGCGCAACGCCGGCTACCGCTTCCACGCCAAGACGCTCATCCGGCGCTAGCCCGGCGCTGTCCGGGCGCCGCTTCGGCGCTCAGAAACGCTCAGTTTCATTTCGATACCCGCCGCTAATCTGCGGCACAGGCAGCGACTTGAGGCACGGATGAAGGCATGAGCGATCTCGCCAGGACAACTTCTTATGTGGTCCCCTACGTGGTCCACGTCAAAGGCCAGAACTTCACTTTGAAGGATGTCATGGTGGCCGCGGACATCTATCGGCTGCGGATCGAGGAGCAGATCGGCGATCCGCTGCGGGTGGTGAAGTGCTTCCAGGCCTGGTCGAAAGAGCGCCACCACGGCATCGAGCACCTGAACCGGACCGAAGCCCGGCTGGCCCGGGAATGGCTCAATGCGCAGCACCAGGCCGACAAGGCCGCGCGGCAGCTGCTGAGTTCGCCGCAGACCCTGGGCTTCGACTTCAAGCTGCGGTAGCCGCCCTGCGCGGGTGCCCCCGGGTTCCTAGAATCCAGCGTCCGGCGACCCCGCGCCGGCCTTCGCGCCTTATCCGGAATAAGCAACCAACCGCCTCGCAACCCGCATGGATGCTGGTGAATAAGCTTATCCGCATAAGACGCGAACCAAAAAATAGTTTGTTTCCATAAGGCGGGCTTTCAGAATCCGGGGCTTCTTGCTGGGGCGCCCCGTTGTACGTGCGGCACCGCACTTCTTCAAGACACATACGCACGATGTACCAATACACAGAATTCGACCGCCAGTTCGTTCACCAACGCGCTGCCCAGTTCCGAGACCAGCTCGAGCGCTGGCAAAAGGGCCGCCTGCACGAGGACGAGTTCCGCCCCCTGCGCCTGCAAAACGGCTGGTACGTGCAGCGCTACGCACCGATGCTGCGCGTGGCCGTGCCGTACGGCGAGCTGTCGAGCAAGCAGCTGCGCGTGCTGGCCCGCATCGCCCGCGAATACGACGAGCCCGAGGCCGAGGTCTATCGCAAGGCCATCGAGACCCAGGGCCTGCTCGGCAGCCACAAGCTGCCCACCCACTACGCCCACTTCACGACGCGCCAGAACGTCCAGTACAACTGGATTCCGCTGGCCAAGTCGGCCGACGTGATGGACCTGCTGGCTTCGGTCGACATGCACGGCATCCAGACCAGCGGCAACTGCATCCGCAACATCACCAGCGATGAGCGCGCCGGCATCGCCGTCGACGAGATCGCCGACCCGCGCCCCTTCGCGGAAATCATGCGCCAGTGGAGCACGCTGCACCCCGAGTTCGCCTTCCTGCCGCGCAAGTTCAAGATCGCCATCACCGGCGCCACCGAAGACCGCGCCGCCACCGGCTGGCACGACGTGGGCTTGCACGTGGTGAAGAACGAAGCGGGCGACATCGGCTTTCGCGTGCAGGTGGGCGGCGGCATGGGCCGCACGCCCATCATCGGCACCGTGCTGCGCGAGTTCCTGCCGTGGCAGCAGATCATGAATTACCTCGAAGCGGTGATTCGTGTCTACAACCGCTACGGCCGCCGCGACAACATCTACAAGGCGCGCATCAAGATCCTGGTGAAGGCCGAGGGCCAGCGCTACATCGACGACGTCGAGGCCGAGTACAAGCAGATCCTCGAGCACGACGGCGCACCGCACACCATCACGCAGGAAGAGTACGACCGCGTGGCCGCCTCCTTCGTGCCGCCGACGCTCGCCACCCGCGTGCTGCAAAGCGCCGAGAAGACCGATGCCGAACTGCGCGCCCACGCCGCCGACGACGTGATGTTCGCGCGCTGGCTCGCCCGCAACGTCGACGCCCACAAGAACCCCGCGCTGCGCGCCGTCACGCTGTCGTTCAAGCGCCTGAAGCAGGCGCCCGGCGACGCCTCGGGCGACCAGCTCGACACCATCGCCGAACTGGCCGACCGCTTCTCGGCCGGCGAAGCCCGCGTGACGCACGACCAGAACGTGGTGCTGCCCTGGGTGCACGCCGAAGACCTGCACGCGCTGTGGCTCGCCGCCCGCGCCGCCGGTTTCGCCAGCGCCAACGTGCAGCTGCTGACCGACATGATCGCCTGCCCCGGCGGCGACTTCTGCGCGCTGGCCAACGCCCGCTCCATTCCCATCGCCGAAGCCATCACCGAGCGCTACCAGGACCTCGACGAGCTCGACGACCTGGGCGAGATCGACCTGCACATCAGCGGCTGCATCAACTCGTGCGGCCACCACCACAGCGGCCACATCGGCATCCTGGGCGTCGACAAGGACGGCAAGGAGTGGTACCAGGTCACCCTCGGCGGCTCCGACGGCTCCGCGCTCAGCGGCGCGCCGCAAGCCGGCAAGGTGGTCGGCCCCTCGTTCTCGGCGGCCGAAGTGCCGGGCGTGATCGAGGCCGTGCTCACCACGTACCGCGACACCCGCGCCAACGGCGAGACCTTCATCGACACCCTGCGCCGCGTGGGCCACGACCCGTTCAAGGCCGCGGCCAACGGTGCGCGATTCAAGGTGGAGGAAGCAGCATGAAGAAGACTCTGAACATCCTTTCGGCCGAAGAACACATCGACGACGGCGACCCGAAGGTCCTGCAACTGGCCAACGACGCCGACCCGCTCGCCATCGAGGTGTGCCTGGCCGACATCGAACGCATCGACCTGAACTTTCCGAAGTTCACCGATGGCCGCGCCTACAGCCAGGCCTTCCTGCTGCGCCGCCGCCTCGGCTTCACGGGCGACATCCGCGCCACCGGCGACGTGCTGATCGACCAGCTGGTGCAGATGGAACGCACCGGCTTCTCCAGCGCCGTGCTCAAGGAAGGCGTGGACGCCTCCGACGCACAGCGCCAGTTCGACCGCTTCGCCACGTTCTACCAGGGCGATGCGGTGAAGACCGCGCCGCACTTCGTCGCCGGCGCCTGAGCAGACAAGAGAGCCCCATGAGCATCGCCACCGACATCGACTTCGCACGCATCAACACCGAACTCGGCCGCAACGCCGAGGGCCTGGTGGACTGGGCCGTCGGCCTGGGTCAGCCCGCGATCATCACCACCAACTTCCGCCCCTTCGAGGCCGTGATCCTGCATATGGTCACGCGCGCCAAGCGGGACGTGCCGGTGGTCTGGATGGACAACGGCTACAACACCGAGGCCACCTACCGTTTTGCCGACGAGGTGACGAAGCTCCTGGGCCTTCATCTACACATCTACCTGCCGCGCCGCTCGCGCGCGCACCGCGAAGCGGTGGAAGGCGCCACGCCCGCGCTGGACGATCCGCGCCACGCCGCCTTCACCGAAGAAGTGAAGCTGGAGCCCTTTGCCCGCGCGCTGCGCGAGACCGCGCCCAAGGTCTGGTTCACCGCGCTGCGGGCCACCGACACGGCCGTGCGCGCGCAGATGGACCCGGTCAGCGTCAACCCGGACGGCCTGATCAAGGTCGCGCCGCTGCTGCACTGGTCGTCCAAGGACCTGTACGAATACTGCGAAGCCAACGGCCTGCCCAACAACTTCGACTACGTGGACCCGACCAAGGGCGAGGACAACCGCGAATGCGGCTTGCATCTGTCGCACTGAACGATCGCTCCCCGCCTCCAGGACCCATCCGATGAACGCCCGTACCGAAGCCGACCTGCTGCAGCCGCCCATGCATTCACCCGCGAACCTGTCCAACACGCACCTCGACGCGCTGGAAGAAGAAACCATTTTCATCCTGCGCGAAGTGGCCGCCGCCTTCGAGCGCCCCACCCTGCTGTTCTCGGGCGGCAAGGACTCGCTGGTGCTGCTCAAGTGCGCTGAAAAAGCCTTCGGCGTCGGCCGCATTCCCTACCCGCTGCTGATGATCGACACGGGCCACAACTTCCCCGAAGTGACGGCCTACCGCGACCAGCGCGCGAAGGAACTGGGCGCCGAACTCATCGTGCGCAGCGTCGAAGACTCCATGAAGCGCGGCACCGTGCGCCTGGCCCATCCCGGCGAATCGCGCAACGCGCACCAGTCGGTGACGCTGCTCGAAGCGATCGAAGAATTCCGCTTCGACGCGCTGATCGGCGGCGCCCGCCGCGACGAGGAAAAGGCCCGCGCCAAGGAGCGCATCTTTTCGCACCGCGACAGCTTCGGCCAGTGGCAGCCCAAGGACCAGCGCCCCGAGCTGTGGACGCTGTTCAACACGCGCCTGGCTCCGGGCGAGCACTTCCGCGTGTTTCCGATCTCCAACTGGACCGAACTCGACGTGTGGCAATACATCGAGCGCGAGAACGTCGGCCTGCCGTCGATCTACTACACGCACAAGCGTGAAGTGGTCGAGCGCCGCGGCCTGCTGGTGCCCGTGACCGAACTCACGCCGCCGCGCGACGGCGAGACCGTGCAGGTGCGCGACGTGCGCTTTCGCACCGTGGGCGACATCACGACCACCTGCCCGGTCGAGAGCCTGGCCGCAGGCGCGGGCGACGTGGTGCTGGAGACGCTGTCGGTCGACGTCAGCGAGCGCGGCGCCACGCGCATGGACGACATGACGTCCGAAGCTTCGATGGAAAAACGCAAGAAAGACGGTTACTTCTGATGAGCGCAACGATCGCAACCCCCGCCACGTCCGACGTCCACGGCGACACCGGCACCGCCCTGCGCTTCATCACCTGCGGCTCGGTCGATGACGGCAAGAGCACGCTCATCGGCCGCCTGCTGGTTGACAGCAAGACCGTGCTGCAAGACCAGCTGGCCGGCGTGCAGCGCGGCGGCGAGACCGACCTGGCCCTGCTGACCGACGGCCTCTCGGCAGAGCGCGAGCAGGGCATCACGATCGACGTGGCGTACCGCTACTTCTCGACCGCCAAGCGCAAGTTCATCATCGGCGACGCGCCGGGTCACGAGCAGTACACCCGCAACATGGTCACGGCCGTCTCGGCCGCCGACGCGGCCGTCGTGCTGGTCGATGCCACCAAGCTGGCCTGGGCCGCCGAAGTCGAAGACGGCACCGTGGTCAAGCGCGAGCTGCTGCCGCAGACGCGCCGCCACACGCTGCTGGCCCACCTGCTGCGCGTGCAGTCGATCGTGTTCGCGGTCAACAAGCTCGACGCCATCGACGACGCCGCCCTCGCCTTCGAGCGCATCTCGACCGCGCTGAACGCCTTCGCCGAAGCGGCCGGCGTGAAGGTCGCGGCCATCGTGCCGATCTCGGCCCTCAAGGGCTGGAACGTGGCCACGCGCCATGCCGACTGGGTCGGCTACGAAGGCCCGAGCCTGCTCGAGCTGCTCGAAGACCTGCCCGTGACCGCGCAGGACGAAGCCGTGCCCTTCGCCTTCCCGGTGCAGTGGGTCGAGAAGTTCTCGGCCTCGGCCGACACCTCGCAGGGCCGTCGCGTGTTCTGGGGCCGCGTCGCCTCGGGCCACGTGGAGCCCGGCCAGCGCGTCACGGTGCTGCCCAGCAACCAGACCGCCACCGTGGCGCAGGTGCTGAGCCACACGCGCCAGCCGAAGACCGTGCATGCGGGCCACAGCGCCGGCATCGTGCTCGACCGCGAACTCGACGTGTCGCGCGGCGACTGGCTGCTGGCGCCCGAGGCCTTCGAGCCCGTGCGCGAGATCACCGCCACCGTGGCCTGGCTCGACGACGAGCCGCTGGTCGCGGGCCGCGTGTACTGGGCGCTGCAGGGCCACCGCTGGGTCAAGGCCAAGGTGGCGCGCATCGTCGATCGCGTGAACATCACGACCCTCGAATCCGAGCCGGCGACCCAGCTGGAGGCCAATTCCATCGGCGATGTGGTGCTCGCGCTGCAGCAGCCGCTGGCCGTCCTGCCCTTCGCCCAATCGCGTGCGCTGGGGTCGCTGGTGCTGGTCGATACGGCCTCTCATCGCACCTCCGCCGCCGTGCTCGTGCAGCCTCCCGCCGCAAAGGCCTAAAATCTAGGGTTTTCCAGCCCCTTCTCCTGACGCTAAAAGACAAATGACCCACGTCGTCTCCGAAGCCTGCATCCGTTGCAAATACACCGACTGCGTGGACGTTTGCCCCGTCGACTGTTTCCGCGAAGGTCCCAACATGCTGGTGATCGACCCGGATGAATGCATCGACTGCGCCGTCTGCATCCCCGAATGCCCGGTCAATGCGATCTATGCAGAGGAAGACCTGCCGGCCGACCAGATCGCCTTCATCAAGCTGAACGCCGAGCTGGCCCTGGCCGACGGCTGGAAGAGCATCACCAAGCGCAAGCCCGCCCTGCCCGAAGCCGAGGAGTGGAAGGACAAGACGGGCAAGATCTCGGAGCTGGTGCGCTGAGCCAGGCGCCCGCACCGATCGAGACCGACGCGCTGATCATCGGCGCCGGTCCGGTCGGCCTGTTCCAGGCCTTCCAGTTGGGCCTGCTCGAGATTTCCTGCCACATCGTCGATGCGCTGCCCGCCGCGGGCGGCCAGTGCGTGGCGTTGTACGGCCACAAGCCGATCTACGACATTCCCGGCACCCCGGTCACCAGCGGGCGCGATCTGGCGCAGTCGCTGTTGCAGCAGGTGGCGCCGTTCAAGCCGCAATTCCACTTCGGCGAGCAGGTTTCTACCCTGGCCCGCCAGGCCGACGACCGCCTGCTGCTGACCACCTCGGCCGGCACCGCCTTCCTTGCGAAGACCGTGTTCATCGCGGCGGGTGTCGGCGCCTTCGTGCCCAAGCGCATCGCCGTCGACGGGATCGCTCAGTTCGAAGGCTCGACGCTGTTTTATCACCCCGATTCGCTCGACCGCTTCGCCGGCCAGACGGTCGTGGTCAACGGTGGCGACGACATCGCGCTCGAAACCGCCATCGCCCTCACGGCCCTGGCCAGGCAGGTGACGCTGGTCCACCGCCGCGACGGCTTCCAGGCCGACGAGGCGAACGTGGCCGCCATGCGCGCCCTCGTGGCCGACGGCAAGCTGGCCTTCCGGGTCGGCCAGCCGAGCGCCTTCGATGGCCGGCAGCTGCAGATCACCACGCCTGATGCCACCACGGTCGACCTGCCGCTCGACGCGCTGGTCGCCTGCCTGGGCATTTCGCCGCGCCTGGGCCCCATCGCCGACTGGGGCCTCGAGCTGGAGCGCAAGCAGGTGCCAGTCGACACCGAGAAGTACGAAACCCGCGAGCCCGGCGTGTTCGCGGTGGGCGACATCAACACCTACCCGGGCAAGAAGAAGCTCATCGTCTGCGGCTTCCACGAGGCCACGCTGGCGGCCTGGGGCGCCGCGGCGCGGGTGTTTCCCGGCAAGGCGATCCCGCTGCAGTACACGACCACCAGCACGCGGCTGCACGAGCTGCTGGGCGTGACCGGCACTACCCCGCGCTGAGCAGCGACCGGTAGGCGTCGATGAAGCTGCCCACGGCAGCAACGTAGCGGTCGATGTCATCCGCCTTCAACGGCAGCGAGAGCACGACGAATCCACGCGGCGAGGTGTAGATCCCCTGGCTCAACAGGTGGAAGAACAGCAGCTGCCGCAAGCGCCCGTCCACCGCCGCCAAGTCGGCCACACGCCGCACCTCGCTCCGCAGGAAATGCGCATTCATGAGCGAGCCCACGCCGGTGAACTGCATCGCGACGCCTTCGCGTTCGCAGAGTGCGTTGAGCCGTGACCGCATCGCCTCGCCGCGCTCGGCCAATGCTGCCGCCGCCTCGGGCGTGAACAGCTGCGTGAGGCCCGCGTAGCCGGCCGCCATCGTCATCACGTTGTTGTTGAAGGTGCCCGAATGCGCGAGCGCTCCGGTGCGCGGGTCGAACTGCGCCATCACGTCCGCCCGCCCGCCGAAGGCGCCGAAGGACATGCCGCCACCGATGTACTTGCCCAGCGTCGTCAGGTCGGCTCGAATGCCCAGCCCGTTCGCCAGCCCGTGCGGCCCGAGCCGCGAGGTCATCACCTCGTCGAAGACCAGCAGCGCACCGACCCGCGTGGCCCCGTCGCGCAGTGCCTGCAGGAAGTCGCGCCGCCCCGGAATGCAGCCGCTCGCGCCCTGCATCGGCTCGACCAGGATGGCGGCGATGTCCGCGCCGTGCGCGTCGATCTGCGCGCGCGCCGTGTCCGCGTCGTTGTAGGGCAACACGAGGAAGTCGAAGGGCACGGTCGTCGGCGACGGCTGGTCGCCGAAACCGAGCACGCCGCCGTGGTACCCGCCCGAGAACACGACGATCTTGCGCCGCCCCGTGAAGCGCAGCGCGGCCGTGAGCGCCATCAGGTTCGCCTCGGTGCCCGAGTTGGTGAAGCGCAGCTGCTCGACCTGCGGAAAGCGCTCGCAGATCGTCTGTGCGAGCCGGCCTTCGAGCAGGTTGTGGCCCGTGAGGTTGATGCCGCCCTGCATCGCCTCGATGACCGCCTCGCGAATCTCGGGCGCCGAATGGCCGTAGACGCCGGCCGTGTACTCGGCGATGAAATCGGTGTAGCGGTGGCCGTCCGCGTCCCAGAGCGTCGCACCCTCGCCCTTGGCGATGGTGAGCGGGAACGGTGCATAGAACAGCACCGATCGGCTGTTGGCGCCGGGCATGTAGCGCGTCTGTGCCTCGAAGCGGCGCAGGCTTTCGGGGTTGCCGTCGGTGAAGCGTTGATGGGCCTCAGCCAGGGCCTGATCGATGGCGGTCGTCATGGGAGACATCCTTTGAGAGTGGAACGTGCCGGGAGCGCTCGGCCCGTTTAATTGATCAATGCTCAATTAATAATATTTATACAATCAATTCACCCGCTGCACAATGGCCCCATCCATGAAGAAAAAAGCCCCCGAGCCTCGCCCCCGAACGGCCGGCCGCCCCGCCGGCGGTGCGGCGTTGTCGAAGCAGCGCATCGCCGAAGCCGCGCTGGCGCACATCGACGCGTTCGGCCTCGGCGCCTTCAGCATGCGAGAGATCGCGGCGCAACTCGGCGTGTACCCGGCCACCGTGCACTGGCATGTCAGCACCCGCGAGGCCCTGCTAGCCGAAGTCGCCGCCACGGTCATGGCGCAGGTCACACCGCCCAAGGGCACGCTCGCCTGGCAGGACTGGATCGCCGAACTGTTCCACCGCTGCCGCGCCGCGGTGCGGCAGCACCCGAACGTGGCGCAGCTGCTCGGGGCGCAGCTGGTGTCCAACGGCAGCCTGCCGACCGAACTGGTCGAAGGCGTGCTGGCGGCGCTGACCGAGGCCGGCTTCGACGGCGAGCCGCTGCGCGAGGCCTACAACTGCGTGATCGCCGCGATGCTGGGCTTCCTGACGATGGAGTTCTCGCCCCTGCCCGCCGACAACACGCAGGCCTGGGCCGAAGAGCTGCGCGAGCGCGTCCACACGATCCGCCCGCTCGACCATCCCGTGCTTGCGCGCCACCTGCCGCAGCTGGCCAACAAGGCCTTCATCCTGCGCTGGGACAACGGCACCACCGTGCCGCTCGACAGCAGCTTCGAGCGGCACATCCAGATCACGATCGACGGGTTGGAAGCCTTCGCGCGCAGGCTCAAGCCGGCGCAGTGAGCGCGATGCGCAGCAGCGCGTCTTTCAGCCACAGCACGCCCGCATCCGAATTCGAGCGGCGGTTCCAGCAGACGACCGAGCGGTAGCCCGGCAGCTCGAAGGGCAGCGGGTGCACCGCGAGGCGATCGCGAAAGCGCTCGGCCACGCGCAGCGGCAGCACGGCCACATGGTCGGTCTGCGCCAGCAGGTCGACGATCTGGCCGAAGCTGGTCATCGCCACGCGCATGCTGCGCGTGCGCCCTTGCCGCGCCAGCACCTGATCGATGAGGTCGTCCAGCGCCGAACTGCCGTAGCCCAGGAACACGTGCGGTGCTTCGCAGAAGGCATCGAGCGTGGCCGCCTCGCCGAGCGTCGGATGGCCGCGCCGCACCGCGACCACGTAGCGGTCCTCGTACAGCAGCGCCGATTCGCAATCGCTCGGCGGCTGCAGACGCGGCAGCACGGCCACGTCGAAGTCGCCCTTGCGCAGGCGCTCGGTGAGCGTGAGGAACGAGCTCGTCTCCCAGTGCAGGCGGATGCGCGAGCCGCAGGCCACGAGTTCGTTGGCGAGCGTGGGCAGCAGCAGGTGGCTGGCGTAGTCGCTGCCTGAGATGCGGAAGATGCGCTGCGACGACGCCGGCTCGAAGCCCTCGCCAGGCTCCAGCATCGCGGACAGGTCGGCCAGCACGCGCTCGACCTGACCGGCCAGCGCATGGGCGCGCGCCGTGGGCTCCACGCCATGCGCCGTGCGCGTGAACAGCGGATCGCCGAAGGTGTCGCGCAGCCGGTTGAGCGAGGCACTCACCGCCGGCTGGCTCAGGAAGAGCCGGGTCGCCGCACGCGACACGCTGCGTTCGCGCATCAGGGCATCGAAGGTCCGCAGCATGCCGACGTCGAGGCTGCGGATATCACGTTGAGCCATATCTCATATTCAAAGCTTCGAATTGCCCGCGGGGCAGGCTGTCCGTATCGTCCAGCGCACAAGTACAACACGACTGGAGACACGATGAATCGGTTCAGACCCTCGCCGCCCGAAGCACATGCGGCGGACAAGAAATGCACCACGCGCCGCCATGCGCTCGGTGTGCTCGGTGCCGGCATCGCGGCCCTCGCCGCCGGCCCCGCCTTCGCGCAACCCGCGCCCTTTCCCAACCGCGTGGTGCGCATCGTGCCCTTCGGCTCGCCCGGCGGACCGATGGACGCCATCGCCCGCGTCTATGCCGAGAAGCTCAAGGCGCGCTGGAACCAGCCGGTGATCGTCGAGGCCCGTCCCGGCGCCAGCGGCACCATCGCTGCCGACGCCGTCGCCAAGGCCGCGCCCGACGGCTACACCGTGCTGCTCACGCTGCCGCTCACGCACATCAACAACGTGGTGCTGCAGCCCAAGCTGCCCTACGACCCGGTGAAAGACTTCGAGCCGCTGTCGCAGCTGGCCACAGGCGGCCCGATGCTGGTCGCCCGCGCCTCGGCGCCCTTCTCCACCGTGCGCGAGTTCGTGGCCTACGCCAAGGCGCACCCCGGCGTTTCGTACGGCACCTGGGGCAACGGCTCCAACGCGCACCTGTTCGGCGAACTGCTGGCACGCCAGAACGGCATCGACCTGGTGCATGTGCCTTACAAGGCCGAAGCCGCCGCGCACAACGACATGTTCGGCGAGGCACTGGGCGTGGCCTGGGCCAACCCCGCGACGGCGCGCGGACTCGCCCAGGCTGGGCGCATCAAGGTGCTGGGCATCACGGGCCGCCAGCGCGTGCGCTCGATGCCCAACGTGCCGACCTTCACCGAGCAAGGCTTCGCTGGCTTCGACCTCGACAGCTGGATCGGCGTGTACGCGCCCGCCCGCACGCCGCAGCCCGTGCTCGACGAATGGTCGCTCGCGCTGCGTGAGATCACGAAGCTGCCCGACATCCAGGAGCGGCTGGCCGGCTACGGCTTCGAGCCGCTGGGCAGCACGCCCGCCGAATTCCGTGCCGGCTACAAGGCCGACTTTCCCCGCGTGGCGGACCTGATCAAGGCCGCAGGAGTCACCCCCGAATGAGCGCCGTTGTCCCGCCTTCCGCCACCTCCGAGTGGCAACCCATCGCCTTCGACACCGGCACCGCCTACGGCCGCAAGGCGCCGAGCCACAAGCCCGAGCTGACCGAGGTCGGTGCCGGCACGCCCATGGGCGAGCTGCTGCGCCGCTACTGGCACCCCATCGGCCTGGCCGCCGACGCCACCGACACGCCGCGCCAGGTGCGCGTGCTGGGCGAAGACCTCATCCTGTTCCGCGACAAGAAAGGCCGCGCGGGCCTCGTGCACTGGCGCTGCGCGCACCGCGGAGCGTCGCTCTACTACGGGCGCGTGGAAGAAGAAGGCATCCGCTGCTGCTACCACGGCTGGATGTTCGACGTGCAGGGCCACTGCGTCGACCAGCCCTGCGAACCCGATGGCGGCGCGCGCAGCCGCGGCCGCGTGCGCCAGCCCTGGTACCCGGTGCAGGAGCAATACGGCCTGGTCTGGGCGTACCTTGGCCCGGCCGAGAAGAAGCCCGTGCTGCCACGCTACGACTGCCTCGAAACCATGGACGACGGCGAGACCCTGGAAGCCGACGGCAACAGCATCGGCGGCGGCGGGCCGCAGGTCATTCCGTGCAACTGGCTGCAGCACTACGAGAACGTGGCCGACCCCTTCCACGTGCCCGTGCTGCACGGCAGCTTCAGCGGCACGCAGTTCGTGGCGCTCATGGGCCAGATGCCCGACGTGAGCTTCGAAAGCACCGAGACCGGCGTGACGATCACCTCGATCCGCACGCTCGAAGACGGCAGCACCTTCCGCCGCGTGGCCGGCCCCGTGCTGCCGACGCTGCGTGTGGTGCCCAACCCGCGCGTGGCCGCCTACGGGCGCGTCGAGTCGATCGGCTGGGTGCTGCCGATCGACGACCACAGCTTTCGCATCTACACCGTGGGCCGGGTGAAAAACCCCGGCGATCTCGCCCGCGTGCGCTCGCGCCTGAACGGCAAGCTGTGGGAAGAGCTGAGCGAGGCCGAGCACCGCGCCTTCCCCGGCGACTACGAGGCGCAGGTGAGCCAGGGCGCCATCACGGCGCATTCGGAAGAGCACCTGGCCTCGTCCGATCGCGGCATCGTGATGCTGCGCCGGCTGCTGCAACGGCAGCTCGACGCACTGCGCGAAGGCCGCGACCCGGCCGGCGTGAGCTTCGACCCCGCGGCGCCGCCGGTGCAGTTCGAGGCCGGCAACTTCCTCGTGCCCAAGGAATGAATGGCGTGTCGAGCGGCGCAGGCATCGCGGTGCGGGTGGCACGCAAGACGGTCGAGGCCGAAGGCGTGGCCGGCTTCAGGCTGGTACCCGTCGATGGCGAGCGCTTGCCGGCCTTCACGCCGGGCGCGCACATCGACGTCTCATTGCCAGGCGGGCTGGTGCGCCAGTATTCGCTGTGCAACGCATCGGCCCCTGACGGCGAGGGGCACTACGAGATCGGCGTGCTGCGCGACGCCGCCTCGCGCGGCGGCTCGCGGGCGATGCACGACGCCGTCCATGAAGGCTCGGTGCTGCAGATCGGCCCGCCGCGCAACCTCTTCGCGCTCGACGAAAGCGCAACGCACAGCCTGCTGCTGGCCGGCGGCATCGGCGTGACGCCGCTGCTGTCGATGGCCCAGCGGCTGGCCACGCTGGGGGCCGACTTCGCGTTGCACTGCTGCAGCCGCTCGGCGGCGCGCGCGCCCTACCGGCGGCGGCTCGAAGACAGCACGTTCGCGGACAAGGTGTTCTTTCACCACGACGACGGCCCGCCCGCGCAGCACATCGACCTCGCCGCCACCCTCGGCCGTCCGGCGCCGGGCCGACACGTCTATGTCTGCGGCCCCTCGGGCTTCCTCGAGGCCGTGCGCACGACCGCACGCGCCCTGCATTGGACGGACGCGCAGGTGCACTTCGAGTCGTTCTCCGGCGCCGCACCGCCGGCCGATGGACAAGGCAGCTTCGAGGTCGAACTGCACCGCTCGCGCCGCGTTGTCCGCATCCCCGCGACGATGACCGTGCTGGACGCGCTCGCCGCCGAGGGCATCGAGATCCCGGTCTCGTGCGCGCAGGGCGTCTGCGGCACCTGCCTCACGCGGGTGCTCGCAGGCGAAGTCGCGCACCACGACCTCTACCTGACGCCCGCCGAGCAGGCGGCCAACGACTGCTTCCTGCCTTGCTGCTCGCGGGCCCGCTCACCGAGGCTGGTGCTCGACCTCTAGCAGCTCGTAGAGCACCATCCGCGTCTGCCGCCCGCGCAGCTCGATCTGCTCCTCGATGCGCCGCGTGGCCAGACGCCCGCCCAGCCCTTCGAAGGTCGCTTCGGACATCAGCGTGCGCGTGCCCAGCTGCTTGTTGGTGCCCTCGATGCGGCTGGCCGCGTTGATCACGTCGCCCAGCGCGGTGTACGACAGCCGGTCGCTCGAGCCGAGCACCCCGGCGATCACGATGCCGGTGTGCATGCCGATGCGCGTGCGAAAGGGCTGCAGGCCCTCGGCCTGCCAGCGGCGGTTGAGCTCGGTCATCTCGGCGTGCAGTTCGAGCGAGGCCACGCACGCGCGGTACTCCGCGTCGGGCAGGTCGGTGGGCGCGCCCCACAACACCATGATGCCGTCGCCCATGAACTTGTCGATCACGCCGCCGTGGCGCGCGAACACGCGGGTCGCGAGGTTGAAGTAGTCGGTCAGCTGCCGCATCAGCACGTCGGCCGGCATCGATTCCGCGATGGCCGTGAATCCTTCCACGTCGGTGAACATCGCGGTGATGCGGCGCGGCGACCCGTTGGGCTCGAGTGCATGCCCTTCGGCGATGAGCTGGCGGATCACGTCCACCGGCACGAACTTGCGAAAGGCCTGCAGGCTGCGCGCGGATTCGTCCAGCGCCTGGTTCAGGTGCTGGATCTCGAGCACGCGGCTCGACTCGCGCGGCAGGTCGTCGAGCTCCAGCCGCCCGATGCGCCGCGCCGTGCGCGAGAGGCTTTCGATCGGCGCGGTCACCAGCTTCGACAGGCGCAGCGAAATGAAGAGCGCGATCGCCAGGAACGCCAGCACCAGCAGCAGCGACCACAGCACATTGCGATGCAGCGCGCCCAGCAACGCCTCTTCGGGCTCCCAGCTGACCAGATGCCAGTCGGTGGCCGGAATGCGCGAGGTCTGCACCTGGTAGTGGGTGCCCTCGTGCACGAGCGCAAAGGCCATGTCCTCGGTCCAGCCGCGGCTGCCGTTGGCCAGCATGTGGGTGTGCAGCGCACCGAGCACGCCCTCGTCCGGGTCTTCGAGCACGCGCACGGAATGCGGGTGGTCGCTGCGCGCGATCACGTGGTGGTCGGCACTCAACAGCGCGCTGTGGCCGTGGCCCGTGCCACCGAACAGGCGCACGAGGTTGGAGAGATGCCCCAGCGACACGCTGGCGACCGCCACGATCGTCTGCGTGACGCCCTCCTCGTCCTGCCGCCGGCTCGGCCGCGCATGGCTCACGCCAAGTTCCTTCATCGAGGGCAGCACGAAGGGCGCGGTCCACACGGCGCGCTGCGCCTTCTCGGCCTGCGTGAACCAGTCCTGGTGCACCGGGTCGTCCTCGCTGCGAAAGGCCTCGATGCGCGTCGTCTCATAGCGCCGCCGCGGGTCTTCGTCGCCGTCGCTGTCGGGCGGCGACTTGTACTCCCAGGTCTCGGTGCTGAAGTCTTTCTCGCGCAGCACCTGCCGCACCACCGACACGGGGTGACGCATGGCCATCAAGAAATGGCCGTCGTCGCTGCCCACGCCGATGCTGTCGATTTCGGGTGTCTGTTCCAGCGCGGCCCAGAGCAGCTCGGCAGTCTGCTCGCCGTCGTGGCCCGCCGGGTGCAGGTCGGGCGTGTGGGCGATGGCGCGCACCAGGCCCTCGGTCTTGGCCAGGAAGGCGAGGATGTTGTCCTCGACCCGGTCGTGGTTGACCTTGTGCGCCGACTCGCCCACCTTCGACACCAGCTTCTCCGCCCCCCAGTAGCCGAAGGCCACCAGCAGCAGCGACTGCAGCAGCGCGACCGCGCAGATGATGGTGCCGACGTCGACCCGGAAGCGCCGCAGCCGCGCGTGGGGTGCGGGCGATGAGGCCGGTGGTTCCGGGTGCTTGCGGTCGTCTGTCATGTGCGGGGAGCCTCCAGGGCATTCGAAGGCGCCCTCGTGGCGGAGATTCTCACCCGGGCCGTGGGCCCGCGGACCGGCGCATCACGGGTCGGCCGACATCTGGACGATGACCGGCCCGCTTGCCGCTACGCCGCAGTCTTTGAGAAGTCAGGGGCCCGCTTCTCGGCGAACGCCGTGAAGGCTTCGCGCGCTTCGGGACTCTGGAGGCGCTCCACGAACTGCGCGCCTTCGAGGTCCATCTGGGCTGCAACGGCCGCGCCCTGCTTCATCAGGCCCTTCGTCAGCTTCAACGAGCCCGCGGCACGGCTGGCGAGCAGCTCGGCAACCTTCTGCGCCTCGCCGTGCAGGTCCGACACAGGCACGACCCGGTTCGCGATGCCCCAGGCCAAGGCCTGCGCAGCGGACACCGGCAGGCCCAGCGCAAACATCTCGTAGGCACGAACGTGGCCGATGCGGGCCGGCAGCAGCAGGCTCGACGCCGCTTCGGGAACCAGCGCCAGGTTGACGAACGGCGTGGACAGCAGCGCATCCTCAGCCAGCACGACGAAGTCGCAGTGCAACAGCAAGGTGGTCCCCACGCCGACTGCGCGTCCGTTGACCGCCGCAATCACCGGTCGCGTTGAACTCGCCAACGCACGCAGGAAGCGGGCGACATGGCGCTCTTCGTTGCCGGCCTTCCCGGCAGCCACGGCAGCAAATTCGCCCAGGTCGTTGCCCGAGGTGAACATGCCACCTTCGCCTCGCATCACGATGGCCCGGACGGACGGGTCGCTCTCGGCGCCTGCGATGGCATCGGCCAGACGGCCATACATCGCATTGGTCAGTGCGTTCATCTTCTCCGGCCTGGCCAGCGTGAGGGTCAGGACACCCTGGGTGGATTCGACGGTCACGTATTCGGTCATAGGTTCTCCTGGTTGCCCTCTCGCACCGTGCGAGATGGATGGCATTTAATTCGCATACGAAGTATATGCTTCGCGTGCGAAATAAATACGGATAAGATGTAACCTGCAGCGCCTTCGCCCAGGCCACAGGAATCCGATGAAAGCTCAAAAAAAATACAGGCTGGTGTTTCTTCTGAACGTCGCCCAGCGGGCGGTGCAGCGCTGGAAAGAAACCCGCGGCGACGCCCTGCCCGCGCTGTCGGCAGCCCAGGCCGGCACGATGTTTTTCCTGTCGACCAACGATGGCGCCCTGACGGGAGAAGTCGCGCAGGCACTGAACATCGGTGCACCGGCCATGTCCGGCCTTGCCGCCCGGCTCGAAAAAGCCGGCTACCTGACCCGCGCGCAAGACCCGAACGACGGGCGCGCATTCCGCCTGTACCAGACCGAGGAAGGACGGCTTGCCGGACAGCGTGCAAAGGCCGGGCTCGGCGCGTTGAACGCACGGCTGACCCAGGGTTTCAGCGACGAAGAGATGGCAATCGTCGGCCGGTGGCTCGAATCGGTGGTCGAGAATTTTTCCGCCGAGGGCACGGGAAAGCACGAGGAATAGGCCCTCGGCCCCGGCACGCCATCGGTGCGGCGGGTGCAAGGCCCGCTGTGGCCGGATTCTTCCGTGCGCAGGAACTTTTCGGTGCGTCTGCGACACACGCGCCTAAAATGACATTTCGCTAGGGGTGCTGCGCCGGTTTCGACCGGTGTGGCTGAGAAAGTCCCTTTGAACCTGACTGAGGTAATCCTCGCGCAGGGAAGCTGGTCCGGTGGCCTGTCGCGTTGTCTCGCGCGACGGCCACGCCACTGGAGCCTCGCCCACCTGCCAAACCTTTTGCACTGGAGCAAACGGATGGCACACAACGACAACGACAGTTCCGCTTCGTCCGGCAACGAAGCGCTCACGCCCCTGCCCGCCGCCCGGCGCGTCTTCGGCTGGCACGACCACGCCTCGCTGTGGTTCAGCCTCGGCGTCGGGCTGCTGGTAATGCAGATCGGCGCCTACCTGGTGCCGGCCGTGGGCACGCGCGACGCGGCGCTGGCGATCGTGCTGGGCTCGCTGCTCGGCGCCGGGCTGCTGGCCTGGACGGCGCGGCTGGGCTGCGAAACCGGGCTGGCCAGCGCCGGACTGATGCACGCCACCTACGGCAGCGCCTTCGCGCGGCTGCCGGTGCTGCTCAACATCGTGCAGCTGGTGGGCTGGACCACCTTCGAACTCGTGATCATGCGAGAAGGCACGCAGGCCATCGGGCAACAGGCCTTCGGCGCCGCGCTGGGCACGGCCTGGGGTGGCGTGCTGACGACGCTGCTGTGGGGTGCGGTGCTGCTGGCGCTGCTGGCCGGCTCGATGGTGAAGCTGGTGCGCCGCTTCGTGAGCCGCTTCGGCCTGCCGCTGGTGGTGCTGTCGCTGCTGTGGCTCAGCTGGCAGTTCGCCACGCAGCTTCACGCCAAGGGCCTGGACGCCTTCTGGGCGCGGCCGGGCAACGGCAGCATGGGCATGTTCAGCGCGCTCGACCTGGTGATTGCGATGCCGGTGTCGTGGCTGCCGCTGGTGGCCGACTACGCACGCCACGGCAAGCGCAGCACGGGGGGCGGCCTGGGCAGCGCGTTCAGCGGCACCTGGATCGGCTACGCGCTCGCCAACATCTGGTGCTACGCGCTGGGCGTGATGGTGGTGAGCGTGGCCGAGCCGGGCACCAGCCTCGTCACGGCGCTGCTGCTGGCGCAGGGCGGGCTGGTGGCGCTGGGCCTGATCCTCATCGACGAACTCGACAACGCCTATGGCGACGTGTACTCGGGCTCGGTGTCCACGCACAGCCTGCTGCCGCGCTGGAGCGTGAAGCGCTGGGGCCTGCTGCTGGCGGTGCTGTGCATCGGCCTGGCGCTGGTGCTGCCGATGCACACGCTCGAACCCTTCCTGCTGCTGCTGAGTTCGGTGTTCGTTCCGCTGTACGGCGTGATCCTGGGGCGGCTGGGCAGCGGCCACACCGTGTCGGCGAGCGGCACGCGCACCATCGACTGGGGCGCAGCGCTGATCTGGCTCGCGGGCATCGCGGCCTACCACGCGCTGGCCAAGTGGGCGCCGCAGTTCGGCTCGGCGCTGCCGACGCTGGCGGCGACCTTCGTGCTGGCCTGGCTCAGCCGGCCGACAGCGGCAAGCGGTGGGTCGGCACTGGCGCAAAGCCGTGGTTGAGCGGACCGTGGCCCGCGCCGACCAACACATCCGCACCGGCGCGCATCGCGCCGAGGATGTACGTGCGTGCGCGCTCGACCGCCTCGGGCAGCGCCAGGCCCAGTGCCAGGTGCGCGGCGATGGCCGACGAGAGCGTGCAGCCGGTGCCGTGCAGGTTGCGGCTGGCGATGCGTTGCGACGCGAGCCGCTTGCGCGCGCCGCTGCGCTCCAGCAGCACATCGACCACTTCGTCGCCCGGCAGGTGGCCGCCCTTGAGCAACACGGCCTTCGCGCCGAGCGCGAGCAGTTCATCGGCCGCGCCGTCGAGCGCGTCGATGCCGCCGATGGCGTGGCCGACCAGCAAGGCGGCTTCGTCGAGGTTGGGCGTGACCACCACGGCGCGCGGGAACAGCTCGCGCACCAGCACCTGCACCGTCTCGGCTGCGATCAGGCGGTCGCCGCTGGTGGCGATCATCACGGGGTCGAGCACCACGTTCTTCAGCTGGTAGCGGTCGATGGCCCAGGCCACCACCTCGACCACCTCGGGTGCATGCAGCATGCCGAGCTTGACGGCGTCGACGCCGATGTCTTCCACCACGGCCTGGATCTGCGCCTTCAGGAAGTCGGGCGGCACGCCGTGGATGCCCGAGACGCCCACCGTGTTCTGCGCGGTGAGCGCGGTGATGGCCGTCATGCCGTAGCAGCCGAGCGCCGCGAAGGTCTTGAGGTCGGCCTGGATGCCGGCGCCGCCGCCGCTGTCCGAGCCGGCGATGGAGAGCACGCGTGCGTAGCGCTGGGTGGATGCTTGGGTCATGTCGAAAATTATCGGCGAGCCGACGGAGGTGCCGCATGAGCGCACCGCATCCCCTGCCTTTCTGCTCGGCGGCGATCCTCGGCGCGGGCCTGATGGGCCGCCTGCTCGCGGTCGAGCTGGCACGCGCTGGCTGCCGCATCGACCTGTACGAAGCCGGCAGCCCCGAGGCCGAAGGCGCCGCCGCGCGCGTGGCCGCGGCCATGCTCGCGCCGCTGGCCGAATCGGCCGTGGCGCCGGTGTCGGTCGTGCGCATGGGCCAGCACGCGCTGTCGCGCTGGCCCGAGCTGTTGGCGCCGCTGGCGCAGCCCGTGTTCTTCCAGCGCGAAGGCACGCTGGTGCTGTGGCACCGCCAGGACGCCGCCGAGGCCACGCGGCTCGCGGGCGTGCTGGCGCGCACCGGTGCGCAAGTGCCCGAGCTGGCACCGATGCAGGCGCTCGACACCCCCGCCGCCATCGCCGCGCTGGAGCCCTCGCTGGGCACGCGCTTCGCGCGCGGCCTGTACCTGCCGGGCGAAGGCCAGCTCGACAACCGCGCACTGCTGGCGTCGCTGCGCGCCACGCTCGAAGCCGATGCGCGCGTGACGCTGCACTGGCAGTCGCCACGCGCGCCTTCCGACTTTTCGCCCGGCACGGCGGGCCAGCCCGACTGGGTGATCGACTGCCGCGGCCTCGGTGCCAAGCCGCAATGGAATGCGCTGCGCGGCGTGCGCGGCGAGGTGATCCGCGTGCATGCGCTCGAGGTCACGCTGAAGCGGCCCACGCGCCTCGTGCATCCGCGCTACCCGCTGTACATCGCGCCCAAGCCTGACCACCTGTTCGTGATCGGCGCGACCGAGATCGAGTCGGACGACCTGTCGCCCGCCAGCGTGCGCTCCACGCTCGAGCTGCTGAGCGCGGCCTATGCGGTGCACAGCGGTTTTGCCGAGGCGCGCATCGTCGAGATCGCGACGCAATGCCGGCCCACGCTGCCCGACAACCTTCCTGCCATTCGCCAGCCTCAGCCGCGCGTGCTGCAGATCAACGGCCTGTACCGCCACGGTTTCATGATCGCGCCCGCCCTGCTCGACGCGGCGATGGAACTGCTGGCGCACGGCCGCGCCACGCTCGCTCGCGGCTTCGGCATGGACGTGCCCGACGCATGACGAGAACAACGACTTCGACGATGAACATCCTGATCAACGACAAGCCCTGCACACTGCCCGAGGGCGCGCTGCTCGCCGACGCGCTGGCCGTGCTGCAGGCCGTGCCGCCTTTCGCGGTGGCGGTGAACCGCGAGTTCGTGCCGCGCTCGGCCTATGCCACGCACCCGCTGCACGCCGACGACCGCGTCGAGGTGATCCGCCCGGTGACCGGCGGCTGAACGAACGCACCAGAGACAAGACGATGGAGACGACAACCATGACCAACCCCGATCCCCTGGTCCTCTACGGCCAGACCTTCCACAGCCGCCTGCTGCTGGGCACCGCGCGCTACCCCTCGCCCGACGTGCTCGAAGCCGCCGTACAGCGCGCCCAACCCGCGATGCTGACGGCCTCGCTGCGTCGCCAGACCGCCAGCCAGGGCTCCGGCAACAGCGACCTCGGCAACGGCTTCTGGGAGCTGCTGCGCAAGCTGGCCGTGCCGGTGCTGCCCAACACCGCCGGCTGCCACAGCGTGCAGGAAGTGATCGCCACCGCGCAGATGGCGCGCGAGCTGTTCGACACGCCGTGGATCAAGCTCGAGCTCATCGGCGACGACTACACGCTGCAGCCCGACACGCTGAACCTCGTCGATGCAGCGTCGCAGCTGATCCGCGATGGCTTTCATGTGCTGCCGTACTGCACCGAAGACCTCGTGCTGTGCCAGCGCCTCGTCGATGTCGGCTGCCAGGCCGTGATGCCCTGGGCCGCACCCATCGGCACGGGGCGCGGACCGGTCAACCCGTATGCGCTGCGCCTGCTGCGCGAGCGGCTGCAGGTGCCGATGCTGGTCGACGCGGGCCTCGGCCTGCCCTCGCATGCGTGCCAGGTGATGGAGTGGGGCTACGACGGCGTGCTGCTCAACACCGCCGTCGCGCTCGCACAGGAACCCGTCGCCATGGCCGGCGCGTTCGCCGATGCGGTGCAGGCCGGCCGCGCCGCCTACCGCGCCGGCGCGATGGCCGCGCAGAACGCCGCACAGCCCAGCACGCCCGTGCTCGGCACGCCCTTCTGGCACCACGCACCATGAACCCCATCGACACCCCCAACGCCCGCGCCGTGGCGCAAGCCATCGTCGCGGCCCACGGCCTGCGCTTCGGCGCGGCAACGTCCACGGCTGTGAGCGGCGCGCCGCGCTTTTCGTCGGACGACGCCGTCTACCGCGGCGCGAAGCAGGCCTGCACCGCACTCGGCTTCATCGAGATCGATGCCGAATGCCTCGCCCATGCGTGGCGTGCGCAGACCGAACGGCTCAGCCAGTTCGACGCCTCGGCATGGCCCGATGCGCCGGTCGACTTCGGCATGGGCCCGTTTCCGCCCGCCGCGCGCGCCAACGCCTTCCCGCCCTGCCCCGAACGGCTCGGCCTCTACGCCGTGCTGCCCGATGCGGCATGGGTCGGCCGCATGGCGCGCGCCGGCGTGCCGACGGTGCAGCTGCGCTTCAAGTCGGACGACGCCGAGGCCGTCGCGCGCGAAGTGCAGGCCGCCGTCGAAGCCGTGCGCGGCACCGGTGCGCTGCTGTTCATCAACGACCACTGGCAGGTCGCCATCGCAGCGGGCGCCTACGGCATCCACCTCGGACAGGAAGACCTCGACGCGCTGTCGCCCGATGATCTTCAACAACTGCGCGCCTCGGGCCTGCGGCTCGGCGTGAGCACCCATGGCTACGCCGAGATGGTGCGCGCCGATGCGGTGAGCCCGAGCTACATCGCGATGGGCGCCATCTACCCGACCACGCTCAAGAAGATGGCGACCGCGCCGCAGGGCGTGGCGCGGCTCGCGGCCTACGCGCGGCTGCTGCGCGGCTACCCGCAGGTGGGCATCGGCGGCGTCGATGCCGTGCGGCTGCCCGAGGTGCTCGCCACTGGCGTCGGCTCGGTCGCCGTGGTGCGCGCGCTGGTGGCCGCCGACGACCCCGAGGCCACGGCCGCGCAATGGATGACGGCAATGCACGCCGCCCCCGGCTCCCCTGAACGCACAGAATGAACGCTCGACTTTTCTCGCACTCCCCGCTTTCGCGCGCGCTTGCCGCCGCCCTCCTCGCTTTCGGCACTTGCGGCGCGCATGCGCAATCGCAGTCGCAGGCCTTGCCCGAGGTCACCGTCAACGACGGCGCCGCCGCGCCGCAGGCCGAAATCAGCGGCTTCGGCGATGTGCCGCTGCGCGAGTTGCCGCTGTCGGCCACCATCATCGACAGCCAGCAACTGCGCAGCAGCGGCGCACGCCGCCTCGCCGACCTGACGCAGTTCGACGCCTCGGTCACCGACGCCTACAACTCCGCCGGCTACTGGGACTACCTCACGGTGCGCGGCTTCGTGCTCGACAACCGCTTCAACTACCGTCGCGAAGGCCTGCCGATCAGCGCCGAGACGGCGATCCCGCTGGACAACAAGGAGCGCATCGAGATCCTGCGCGGCACCAGCGGCATCCAGGCCGGTACCAGCGCGCCGGGCGGGCTCGTCAACTACGTCGTCAAGCGCCCGACCGAGCAGGACCTGCGCACCATCCGCCTCGAAACCACCAGCCGCGGCAGCGTGCTGAGCGCGCTCGACGTCGGTGGGCGCTTCGGCGAGAACCGTCAGTTCGGCTACCGGCTCAACGTGGCCGGCGAAAAGCTCAAACCGCTCACGCACAACCTGGACGGCAGCCGCCGCCTCTTCTCACTCGCGGCCGACTGGCGCATCACACGCGACTCGGTGCTCGAGTTCGAGGTGGAGCAAAGCCACAAGCAGCAGCCGAGCCAGAACGGCTACAGCCTGCTGGGCAACACGCTGCCCCGGCCGGTCGATCCGCGCATCAACCTCAACAACCAGCCGTGGTCGCAACCCTCGGTGTTCAAGGCGCTGACCGGCACGGTGCGCTTCAGCCAGGCACTGAATGCCGACTGGCGCTGGAGCGCGCAGATCGGCCAGCAGCGCCTGAAGACCGACGACCGGCTGGCCTATGCCTTCGGCTGCGGCGCCGAAGGCAACTACGACCGCTACTGTTCCGACGGCACCTTCGACGTGTACGACTTCCGCAGCGAGAACGAGCGCCGCACGCAGACCGCGGGCAGCCTCAACCTCAAGGGCAACGTGATGACGGGCAGCGTGCGCCACGAGCTGGGCTTCGGCCTGCTGCAAAGTCGCGTACGCAACCGCTTCCAGGACCAGGCCTATAACTACGTCGGCACCGGCAACATCTGGGCCACCGCGATGACGCCGGCCGACCCGCGCCTGACCGACGCGAACACCAACCGCAACGAGCGCTCGACCGAGCTGTCGGTGCAGGACGCGATCCGCTGGAACGACCGCTTCACGACCTGGATCGGCGCGCGGCACACGCGGCTGTCGCGCGACAGCATCCGCACCGACGGCTCGCGCCCCACCGGCTACAGCGACAGCATCACCACGCCGTGGATCGCGGCCAGCTACACGATCCAGCCCGGGCTGCTCGCCTATGCGAGCTGGGGCAAGGGCGTCGAATCGCAGGTCGTGCCGAACAAGAGCTCGCAGTACGCGAACGCGGGCGAGGCGGTGCCCGCGCTGCAATCGCGCCAGTGGGAACTGGGCCTGAAGGGCGGCGACGCGGCGTTCAACTGGCAGCTCGCGTGGTTCGACATCTCCCGCCCGATGACCAACCTCGACCTGTGCGGCGCGTCCTGCACGGTGCGCAACGACGGCCGCGCGGTGCACCGCGGCCTCGAGGCCGGCGCGCAATGGGCCGGCGGCCCCTGGCGCCTGGGCGGCAGCCTGGCGCTCATCGACGCCAAGCGGCGCGGCAGCACGGCCGCGCCCGAGCTCAACGGACAGGCGCCCACCAACGTACCCAAGCAGGTGCTGCGCGCGCAGGCCGCCTACCGCTTCGCGTCGGTGCCGGGCCTCGAACTCGCGGGACAGCTGTCGTACGAAGGCCGCCGCAACGTGCTGCCCGACGGCTCCATCCGTCTGCCGTCGTGGACGCGCCTGGATGCGGTGCTGCGCTACGACACGAAGCTGGCCGGCATGGCCACGAGCTGGACGCTGGCCGTCGACAACCTGTTCGACCGCCGCTACTGGAAGGAATCGCCCTACCAGTTCAGCCACGTCTACCTGTTCCCGGGGGCGCCGCGCACGCTGCGCCTGGGCGTGAGCATCGCGATGTGACGACATGAATGGAGCGCTTCGTCTTCGTCATCGCGGCGTCGTTGCCACGAATTCGTTGCGCCGGCGCCGCGTTGTTTTGGAAGCCCCAAAAATCACGCTATAATCTAAGGCTTGTTCCTCGATAGCTCAGTTGGTAGAGCGCCGGACTGTTAATCCGTAGGTCCCTGGTTCGAGCCCAGGTCGAGGAGCCACCATTTGCTGAAGGCCCGTTACCCACAAGGTAACGGGCCTTTTCGCTTTGCGGCCCTTTTGCTTTGGCGCCACACATCGGCCGCCATCTGCCCGCTCGCGGGCCTGTCCGACACGCAGGCCCCGCCCTGCGTGCAAAACTCCCTCTTTGTTAATGACTTGTGCTGCCCTGCCCCGGGCAAACCCGTGCACGCGACGCGCCGCTCAGGCGTTGTTTGGGCTCAGTCATTCACAAATAACAACCATCAAGGGCATCACGATGAAACTCATAAGAATTCTTCTGGCCGCCGCCGTGGCCGCCGCCACCTTGCCCGCCGTGGCGCAGGTGTCCGTCAACATCAACGTGCCCGGCCTGATCCAGGTCGCGCCGCCCGCGCCGCGCTACGAGCCCGCGCCCCGCCCGCGCAGCGGCCAGGTCTGGGTGCCCGGCCATTGGCAGTGGAACGACCGCGCCTACGCATGGCGCCCCGGCTACTACGTGGCGGCCCGCCCCGACTACGCCTACGCCCCGGGCGGCTGGGTGCGCGCCGACGGCGGCTGGCGCTGGCGCGAAGGCGACTGGCGCCGCGCCGAGCGCCGTGAGGAACGCCGCGAAGACCGCCACCACCGTCGCCATGACCACGACCGCTACGACCATGACGACGACCACCGCGGCGGCGGCCACTGCCCGCCCGGCCAGGCGAAAAAGGGACGCTGCTGATAGCAGCAGCAGCAGGAGCAGCTTGCGCGCCTGCTGACGCGCAAGTCGTCAGTTCACCGTCACCCTGAACCGCACGCTGCCCGTGCCGCCGGGCGCGAGTTGCCCGGTGAACTTCCAGTCCAATGGCCCCGTTCCGCCCGGCGCTTGTGCGGCCGCGCACGCCACGGCCGGCGCAGGCACTGCATTGGCCGGCGTGCGCTTCGTGCATGCGGTCAGCGTCGCCGGGGTCGCGCCTTCCTGCGAGGCGACGAAGCTGGTGTAGACCGGCGTGACGTCGCTCACCGTCAGGCCACTGATCGGCGTCGCGCCGTTGTTGGTGTAGGTGATGCGGTATTCGAGCGTCTCGCCCGACTTGGCTTCGTTGTTGAGCCCGAAGTCGCCGTTCTTCGTCAGGTTGCGCACTTCCTTCTTGAGCTCCAGCGCCGTGCTCGACACGGTCGTGGTGTCGAGCACGAGGTAGCTCGCGCTCAACGCGGGCGATGCGTTCGTGAACACGAAGCTCGCCTGCACCGAACGCTTGTCGTTGTAGCCGGCGAGCGCGCTGGCCGGAATGAACTCCTGCACCACCACGCACAGGTTCTGCCCTGTCGTCACAGGCCGGGGCACCGCCGGCGGATAGAGCACCGCAGCGCCGGCCTGCAAGGCGCCGGTGCAGCCCGGGTCGTCGAAGATCTTGGCGCTCCAGCCATCGATCGGCGGCGTGGCCACCGCGCCGGCCACGCCGAAGCTCACCGTCCCGCCGGTCTGCGCCACGAAGGTGTGTGCGTGGCTGACGCTGCTGCCGGGCGAGCCGGTGCGGGCGCTGTCGGCGCCGAAGCGGTTGACGGCCACGTCGCCGAAGTTCAGCTCGCCGGCCCGGGCCTCGCTCCATCCAAAGGCGATGTGGTCCGGCGCCCCCCCGGCGGTGCGCGTGTAGGTGTAGGTCCGCCCGCCCACGGCCACGCCCGTGCCGGAAGGCAGCGGCGTGGCGCCGACCGACGCCCCCGTGGACAGATGGCCCGCCGGCGTCACCTCTTCGACGCACAGCGGATCGCCATCGGATGGCGACGAAGGCTGCGACGGCACCTCCAGGCGGTAACGGCCCGAGCCGTCGGTCACCGCCGTGGACCACACCCCCGCCGCACAGTTGGTGAGCCGCATCTGCACGCCCACGAGCCCCGCTTCGCCGCCGTTGGCCACGCCGTCGTTCGGCACGCCCGCGCCGCTGCCGTTGTCGCTGAAGACGCGGCCGGTGATGGCGTAGGCGTCGCTGTTGACGAAGGTGCATTCGAGGTCCGCGCCCGCCACCATCCACTCGGCAGGAATCTTCAGTACATTGCCGGCCAGCACCACCGGCGGCGCCGACGCGGCCGCTGCGGCCGGGCTCGAACCCGACACCCCGCGAATGGGCGACGGCGCGATGACGTCCTTCAGGTCGCGGCAGCTGGCGCTCACCGGGTTCACGGGCCAGCCGGCAGGCGACGTTTCGGTGATGGTGACCGGCACGCCCACCTTGCCGGTGATCGTCTGCGCACCGATACCCCGGCCCGGCGCGCTGACCGTGATGGTGTCGCGGGCCACGCTCAGGCCCGACAGCGCAAAGTCGAAGCGATGGGTGCCGGAACCGCTGATCACTTCCTTGACGATGCGAAGTTTCGGAGGCAAGAGGACCGCGACCGGCCCCGTCGAGTCATCGCAGAGCGTTTCGTTCGGCAAGGTGGTGCAAAGCGGATCCCCACCACCGCTCAGGTTGATGGAGTTCGTACCACCCAGCGGCCCGACGGCCGTGGCGTCGACGTGCACAGGAATCTCGACAAAGAAGCTACCGGGCACGACACCCGCAGCCACGCTGCAGCGGACGACCACGGAGCCGGCGGGGGAACAACCGCTCAGGACACCCGTGGTAGTCATCGCGACCAGCACGGGCGGTCCAGCCAGTGTGATGCCCTTGGGCAAGACGTCCTCGAGCACGAGCGGCGCTGTGGTCGGAGCAAAATCCACAACGACGTCGACCAGGTAGAGCTGCCCCGGCGCCCCGACAATCAATGGGTGGGGCCTCGAATACTTGAATCCCCGGATGCGCGGCCCAGCAACCGATGTGATTGTCGTGCTCGCGCATGGACCGACACCGTTGCACGCGGGGTCCCCGCCCCCCACGGCCGTTGCCGCGTTGATCACGCGCGGCCTCGCAGCCGGCAGAGGCGTCACCGGGATGACGAACGACGCGGACGTTGCCATGCCCGCAGGCACCGTGCACGTCACGACCTGCCCGGCCCTGCTGCACCCCGAAGGCAGCGTGCCGATCGTCAAGGAGACCGGGAAGGTGTCGGTGATGACAGTGTTCGCCGTCGTCATCCCGGCATTGGTGCTGCTCAGTTTCAGCGTGTAGCTGGCCGGCTCGGCAATGATGAACTGCGCCACATCAGCGATCTTTTCGAGTTTCAACGTCGCTTGAGACACCACGCGCGTGGCCGGCGTGCTCGCATCGCACGCCTCTGCTGGCGCCGTCGTACATGCGACATCCCCACCGCCGCTGAGATTCACCGTGTTCGTGCCGCCCGTTGCGCCCACGGCCGATGCGGCGACGTTCACAGGAATCCGTATTTCGAAGGTGCCGGGCGCGATGCCCGCCGCCACGCTGCAGTTGGTCGTGTTCGATCCCGAGGTCGGGCAACCACTCAGCACGCCGGTGGTCGTTCCCGCCACCAATGTCGGGCCCCCGCGCAGGGTGACACCCGGCGGCAAGGTGTCCATCACCGAGATCGGCACTGTGGTCGTACCGTTGGCCACGGTAACGAGCACAGAGTAGAACTGGTTGGGCGCCCCCACCACCAGCGGGCTGGCGCTGACCGTCTTGGTCGAGGTGATGATGGGCGGAGACGGAGGGGCCACCGGCGTGGTCACCGTGCTCGTGCACGCCCCCGTGCCGTTGCAAGTGGCGTCGCCCCCCCCCCGATACCGTGGCCGTGTTGGTCACGCCGGGCGCGGCAGAAGGCTGGGGCGTCACCGGAATGACGAAGGACGCGGACGATGTGAACCCTGGGGGCACCAGGCAACTGACGTTCTGGCCCACTCGGCTGCACCCCGGGGGAAGGTCGCCGATGGTCAGCGAAGGCGGCACTCTGTCGGTCACCACCGTATCGGCAGTGGTCGCGACGCCAGTCGTGTTCGTCAGCGTGAGTGTGTAGCTGGCAGGCTGGCCCACGACCCATGGGGCCGCGCTGGCTTCCTTCTTGAGCGCCAATCGGGGGTCTGGCACGATGGGGCCGATGGGGGGGTCTGGCACGAAGAAGCACACCGTGTTCTCCGACCCATAGGGCTGACCGCGGATTGGCTCGTTCGAGAGCGTGACGGAAGACACGGATGTTCTCGAAACAAAGGCCCATGCAGAGGCCCCATAACCGGACGAGTTGAAGAGTTCCGCCCCCTCGAGATTGCCGTCTGCATCGATTTTTACCGGGGCAGGGCCAGCTACCTGTAGGAGCGCTGGATCGGGGACAGGCGTCGTAAGCTCGGCCGCAGTGAACGGATAGTGATTTCCGTTGACGGACACCACCATCTTCTCGCACCCAAGTGGGTTGCAGTTGAGCGAGTGAGTTCGAACGCTCAGGTTCTTCACGGGCACAGAAAAGTTGAACGTGCATGCCTCCCGCAGGTTGGACCTTCCCAGCCGGAGATAAGTACCCCATGGGTACTGGCCCACCACCCCGCATGCGCCCTCCGTGGTGACAGCGACGCCCCCGTAGGTCCCGCTCTTCCATAGACATAGATCTGCAGCCGTGGCCTGCGTGCCGATCAGCAGCGAGGTCAGTGCCAGAAAGACGACGCCGCGCAAGGCATGAAAGAAGTGCGCCACGCCTCTCGCAAGCGCCATCGCACTCTTCCGCACGGGCAGGCAGCGAAGCGCCGTCGCGCAGCGCATCGAATCAGTTTTTTGCATTTTCATTGGCCATTCCTCCGCGACTTCATCGATCGGTCCGGTCGTCGTTCACGGGGGCTGCTGCGCCCGCCGACGCGGCACCCAGCGCCGTCTCGTCGAACTTGAAACGCAGCCGGATGTACGCGCCCTTGCTCGTGTAGTCGTTGGCCGCCAGATCGCGGTCTTTCAGGCCCACGAAGTTGTAGCCCGCCGACACCCACAGGTCCTTCATGACCTGGTAGCCGACTTCGATGCCCAAGCTTTTCTGCAGGCCGCCGCCCTTGCCGCGCAGCAGGCCGGCCTGCACGCCGAGGTCCCAGCTGTCGTTGAGGTCTTGCGTGTAGCGCGCCTGCAGCAGATGCGCCCAGTAGGTGCTGCGCAGCAGGCCGTCGTCGGCGCGCGACCACTTGGCGGCGTAGCGCCCGTTGATGACGGTGCCGGGGCGCGGGTTGTAGTTGAGGTGGGCCGAGACGATGTCGGCGCTGGTGCGCCCGGGCAGCGCTGCGCTGCCGTTGCCCGCACCGAAGACGCTCGCGCCGTCGAGTGCGCCGGTCGAACTGCCGGTGCCGGTGACGCGCTCGGAACGACGCTCGTAGCGCATGAGCGCGTTCCAGCTGTCGGTGTCCACCGGGCGGTAGCCCGTTGCCGTCGGCATCGGCAAAGACCTCGACACGCGAGAACTTGCCCGCATCGGCCTTGACCGTGAGGCCGAAGGTGTCGACGCCATTGCCGGTGTTGGTCAGCACGTGAGGCGCATAGACCGTGGCACCGGCCGCGCCGGACTTGGTGTTGACGACGGTCGTCGTGACCTGGTTGACGCTGTCGAGCGTGAACGAGCCCACCTGGAGAACAGTGGTCTGCACCAGGTTGGAGGTAGCGACCTGGGTCGTCCCGGCGGCGTCCGAATAGCTGGCGGACGCCTGGTTGCCGATGACGGTGTTGGCGGGCGGCGACGCGGCAAATGCAGCCGGGCTTCCGAAAAGGAAGCCCAGCGTCAACGCTGCGGCGCCTGCCCAGGGCGCACACGGCTTGCAGCCGCTGGCGCGTTGGGTTGGCTGGGTGGGAATCACGTAGTTTTCTCCTCTGTTGTCGATGAACGGGAACACGAAAGAACCTGGCCGGTACGTTTCGATGGGCGAACGCGTACCTGCCGACTGGCACTCAGAAACAAGAGATCGATGGAAAAGGCGAGCGCCCTCGCCTCGCGCAGCGCGCGAGGGCCGGCGCGGCCTTTACTTGCCGCGCGGGGGCGGCGTGGCGGGCGTGGGAGGCGCTGCCGTTGGCGGCGCGACGGTTTCGACCTTGGCGCGCGCGCTCACGGCGAGGCTGCCGTTTGCGGGCAACTGGCCCAGGCTCCAGCGCAGCATGCGGTACTCGCTGTAGGGAACGGGTTCGGTCTTGCCGCCGGGCAGTTTGCGAACGAGCGGCTCGGGCTCGAAGACGGCGGTCTTGGTGGCGGCTTTCACGAGGCTGGCACCTGGCTTCGCGCTGCGCGGCAGGTATTCCAGCCCCTCGGGGATCGGCAGATCGGCCACGAGGCCCTTGACGGGCTTGCCGGTGTTGTTGGTGTAGGTGGCCTTGTATTCGATGACGTCGCCCGGCTTGATGGTGGCCGCGTCCTGGAACTGTTCATTGCCGTCGGGCCCCTTGACCACCTTCGACTGGGCGAGGACGACGGTCACGGCCTGGGTCGCGACAGGTGCACGCGGCGCCTCCAGCGAAGCGGTGGGTTGCGCGAACGCGACGGTCGCGGCGCCTGCGGCAAGCAGGACCAGGCCTGCGCGGATCAGCGGGTGGACCGCCCCTGCGCGGCCTCGCGACGACGACAAGAACAAGTCCCATGTGGATGCTGTCATTCAAACCCCAATTAACAATATTTGAAATTCACGTCGCAAAATTTGCAATCAACTTCTTATTGCAAACAAATAGCCAACATTGCTTGCAATTGAAGGCAATCGGCCACTTGGATTTTTGCGTACTGAATTCTTATGTCTCGGGGCTTTTATGGCAATCAAACAAAAGAACAGAGGATGCGCAAATGAGACATATTGAACAAACAAAATGCATCCACCATTTCATTCGACATGAAGCCCTCTCAATTGAAGCTTTCAAGCTTCTGGGAGAGTCAAAACGATTGAGATCGAATGACAACAACAGCAACCCCAGGCGCACTCCCTATTCATGAAATAATATTTTCAATAAATTCAAACTCATAGAATTAATTTGAAACCACTCATTCGATGCGGCACAAGAAATTATTCATCGATGAATTTCGGAGAAATCCCGTCGACCAAGAAAATATCCAATTCACAAAGAATCTCGTAAAGATGAGTGCTTGCCCACCCGTTTTCCATCACTCATTCACGTCGTCTCGAATCACAGGTTCTTGATTTCAATTCAGGCGTTCTACTGATTGAATCCAGAGATTCCACGGCAATTCCTCGCTGCACCCGTAGGGCCATAATTGGCCAATCTGGCCAGAATCCCCTACACTCGCGCCCCATGGCTCTCCTCTCGCCCCGTCGATACCCTGCGCGCGCAGCCCTGCCCATGGCAGCGGCCGGTCGTCGTGTGGGCGCCGTCGTCGCGGCGGCCACGTCGGTCCTCCGACGCACGTCCGCACATTCCTGAGCCCGGCGGTCCGCTACCTTCTTCTTGATGCGCACACCTTGACCGCCGGGCACCACACCGCGCGGTAGCGACCCTGTCTGTTGGAAAGGCGGGTTGCGTTCATCTGGAGTGCTTCATGCTTTCAACCGTTCACGGGGAGCGCACGCTCACCGAACTCGATTACGTCCGTCTCAGCAAATTCGCGGACACGCCTCTTCCTCCGGCCCTGGTCGATCTGCTCGACACGGCCGACATCCTTCCGTCACGGGAAATGCCCTCGGACATCGTGACGATGTACACCCAGGTGGAAATCGAAGACCTGCCCGCCGGACAGCGGCAGAAGATCGTGATCTGCTATCCCGCCGATGCGAACCCGACCACGGGCTTCATCTCGGTGTTCTCGCCCGTCGGCATCGGCCTGCTCGGCCAGAAGACCGGCGCGGTCGCGCGCTGGAAGACGCCCGGCGGCGGCGAACACAGTGCGCGCGTGATCGCCGTGCTGTTCCAGCCGGAAGCCAGCGGCGACTACACGACCTGAAAGTGCGCCGGTTCAGGCCGGAGGCCGGCGCCCCGCCGGCCGGTCAGTGCTGCAGCACGCCAGCGACGCCGGGGCCCCTGCTCTTCGCACTGTCGATGGTCGCGCTGACGGAACTCGTGTTGACCGCCAGCGCCACCAGCACCGCCCCCACGAACGACGGATCGGCGCTGCCGCTGTAGCCCGACGCCCCGGCAATGGCCAGGGCCTGCGCGACCTGTTGCGTCGTCAGTTCGACGGCGGCTTCTCCCACGATATTCCTCTTCTTTGTGGCCATCTGAAAACTCCTGCGAATGGAGTTCGGACTGTAACCAAGCCCCGACAAGCGCCACAAATGTTCCTGACCGCGTGACTTTCGACACTGGCCCGCGCATCGGGCGGCCCGTATCGTCGCGCGGGCGCGGCGCCCGCCGGTGGGGCGGACGCCACATTGTTTTCATTTGACGGACAGGGACATGCCTTTTTCCAAACTCTCTCTCGCCAGCGCACTCGCGGGCCTGCTCGCGCTCTCCGGTTGCCAGACCATGGACATGCAGATGGGCGCTCCGGCGGCCAAGACCACGGCCACGGGCAGCGCCGCCGGCGGCGCCACCTCGGGCGAGAGCAGCCAGCTCGAGCGCTGCGAATCGCCGCTCGGTACCGTCTCGCTGATCGAGAACGTCAATGCCGGCTGGTACACGATCCTCACCGGTGAATACCGCCTGCCGCCCACGGCCAACCTGCTGCGCCTGCTGGTGCAGCAGTCGAACTGCTTCGTGGTGGTGGAGCGCGGCGCGGCCGGCATGAACGCCATGACGCGCGAGCGCGCGCTGATGCAATCGGGCGAGATGCGCGGCGGCAGCAACTTCGGCCGCGGCCAGATGGTGGCCTCCGACTACGGCCTGTCGCCCGAGATCGTGTTCAGCAACAACGACGCCGGCGGCATCGGCGGCGCACTCGGCGGCCTCGTGGGCGGCGGCCGTGGCCGTGCCATCGCGGCCGTTGGCGCCAGCCTGCAGACCAAGGAAGCCAGCGCACTGCTGACGCTCATCGACAACCGCTCGGGCGTGCAGGTGGCTGCCGCCGAAGGCAGCGCCTCCAAGACCGACTTTGCGGGCTTCGGCGGACTCGGTGGCCGCAGCGGCGCCGGCGGCATCGGCGGCTACACCAACACCGCACAGGGCAAGGTGATCGCGGCGGCCTTCATGGACGCGTTCAACCAGATGGTCCGTTCGCTGCGCAACTACAAGGCGCAGACGGTGCGCGGCCAGGGCCTGGGCGGCGGTGGCCGGCTGGGCGTGGACGGCGGCGCCGCCCCGTCGCAGACCTCGGCGCCGGGCGCCGCCCGCCCGCGCCGCAAGTAAGCGCCGCCGTCCATCGTCTTCGAAGTGACCCGGCCCGAATGCCGGCCGGGTTCACAATTCATCCCTCTGGAGGTGAAACACGATGGATGGTTTGGAAGAGTCGGCGGAAGCAGCCAAGGGCAAGCTTGTTTATCCTTTTGCGGAGCTTCCGCCCCGCGGCAAGTCGATCGAGGTCGCCGACGGGGTCCACTGGATTCGCATGCCGCTGCCCTATTCGCTCGACCACATCAACCTGTGGGCGCTGGACGACGGCGACGGCTGGGCCGTGGTGGACACCGGCGTGCGCACCGAGGAAACGGTGGCGGTCTGGCGCGAGCTGTTCGCCAATTCGCCCGACACGCGCGGCCTCACCCGCGTCTTCGTGACGCACATGCACCCCGACCACGTCGGCATGGCCGGCTGGCTCACGCGCAAGTTTGGCGTGCGGCTGTGGATGACCCGCTCCGAATACCTCATGTGCCGCGTGATGGTGTCCGACACCGGCCGCGAAGCGCCCGACGACGCCATCGCCTTCTACCGCCGCGCCGGCTGGGGCGAGGCGGCCATCGAAACCTACCGCACGCGCTTCGGCAACTTCGGCAAGCACATCCACCCGCTGCCCGACAGCTTCCGGCGCCTGCGCGATGGCGAGGTGTTGCGCATCGGCGCGCACGACTGGCGCGTCGTCACCGGCAACGGCCACTCGCCCGAGCATGCGTGCCTGTACTGCCCCGACCTGAAGGTGCTGATCTCGGGTGACCAGATCCTTCCCCGCATCTCGTCCAACGTGTCGGTCTCGCCCGTCGAACCCGACGCCGACCCGATGGCCGACTGGCTCGCGTCGCTCGCCAAGCTCAAGCGCGAAGTGCCCGACGACGTGCTGGTGCTGCCGTCGCACAACGAGTGCTTCCGCGGCCTGCATGCGCGCATCGACCGGCTGCAGCACGGACAGGAGCGCTCGCTCGACCGCTTGCGCAACGCACTGAAGACGCAGAAGCGCGCGGTCGATGTGTTCACGAGCCTGTTCGCGCGCAGCATCGCCGAATCCGACGTGCCGTTGCTGGGCATGGCCACCGGCGAAAGCCTGGCCTGCCTCAACTACCTGCGCCACCGCGGCGAGATCGCGTGCGACGTCGCCGACGACGGGGTGGCCTGGTACCGACTGACGTCCGCCGCCTGAGCGCCGGTCAGACCTCGAGCACGACCTTGCCGATGTGCCCGGCGCGCTCGAGGTAGCGATGGGCCTGCACCACGTCGTCGAGCGCGAAGCTCCGGTCGATGCGCACGTGCAGCGTGCCATCGGCAAGCCCCGCATCGATGAACGCCAGCGCGCGACCCAGTGCGGCCGCGTCGCGCGGCAACCCCATGGTGGCGGCCCCCGTGTGCTCCAGCACCTTGTAGACGTGGAAGCGCCAGCTCTTGCGGAACTGCGCCACCACCGGAAACCTGAATTCGGCGCCACCCGACAGGCCATACAGCACATACCAGCCGCCATGCGCGACCACGTCGCCGAGCCGCTCGACCTGCGCGCCGCCCACGCCGTCGTACACCAGGTCGACACCGCGGCCTTCGGTGAGCGCCAGCACGCGCTCGACCACGTCTTCTTCGTCCGTCACGACCACATGCGCAGCGCCCGCTTCCCTCAGCGCGTCGCGCTTGGCAGCCGTGCGCGTGACCGCGATGGCGACGATGCCCGCCGCGCGCGCCATCTGCAGCGCCGCGATGCCGGTGCCCGATGACGCCCCGGTGACCAGCATGACCTGGTCGCGCTGCAGCCGTGCGATCTCGAACATCGGGAAGTAGCCCGTGAGATACGCCATGTAGGCGCCCGCAGCCTGCGCGGCCGACAGGTTGGCGGGATGCCGCACCACATGCGCGGCCGGAAAGAGGATGCGGTCACCGTAGGTCGGATACAACCCCTGGCTCGCTCCCGGCAGCACCGCGACCCTGTCACCCACGCGCAGCCTTTCGACGCCCTCGCCCACGGCTTCGATGACGCCGGCGGCTTCGTTGCCCAGCCCCGCCGGCAACGTCGCGTCTTCGATGTACAGGTTCTCGCGCCACAGCGCGTCGGCCCGGTTCAGGCCGATGGCCTGCACCGCGATGCGCACTTCGCCAATGCCCGGCGCGGGCACTGCGACCTCTTCGACCTTCAGCACCTCGGCACCACCGAATGCGTGGAAGCGAACCATCCTGCTCATGACAACTCTCCTTCTTTTCTTGAATGACCGATGGCTTCAATCTAGAGGCCGCAGCGTCATCAAGGAAATCGATTCGCGGGATAGTCGCTATGCGCACCATCGATAACGCCAGGACCCCAATGAAACCCATCGAACTCAACCGCATCGACCTGAACCTGCTCACCGTGCTGGCCGCGCTCATGCGCGAGCGCCACGTCAGCCGCGCTGCCGAGCGGCTGAACCTCGGCCAGCCCGCGGTGAGCCACGCGCTCGCGCGACTGCGCGAACTCACCGGCGATCCGCTGCTGGTGCGCCAGGGCCGCGTGATGGAACCCACCGCACGGGCCCTCGCCCTGATGCAGGGCCTGGGCCCCGCGCTCGCGCAGATCGAGGCCACGTTCCGCGCGCAGGCCGACTTCGAACCGGCGCGCGCCGCACCGGTGTTCCGCATCGGCCTGACCGACGACCTGCAAATCGCGATGCTGCCCCGCCTGCTGCGCGCCCTGAGCACCGAAGTGCCCGGAGCCAAACTGGTGACGCTCACCGTCTGCTACCGCAACGCCATGCGCTACCTCGATCAGGGCCGCGTCAGCGCGGTGATGTCCTTCCTGAAAGACCTGCCCGCCGATGCGAAGGTGCGCAAGGTCCGCACCGCGCGTTTTGCCGTGCTCCGAGCCGACACCGCGCCCGGCAGGCTGTCGCTCGACGACTACTGCCGCCGACGCCACCTGCTCGTGACCTATGCCGGCGACCTGTGCGGCACCGTCGACGAAACGCTGGGCGAACTCGGACGCCAGCGCGACGTGCTCTTCTCGGTGCCGCAGTTCGGCAGCCTGCCCGCCGTGCTGGCGGGCACCGACCTGCTGGCCACGGTGCCCGAGCACGTGGCGCTGGCGCTGTCGGCGCAAAGCGGCCTGCGCTGCGAGCCCTTGCCCTTCGACAGCCCGAGCTACCAGTTGCGGATGGCCTGGCGCGCAGTGACCGACAAGGACCCGGCGCAGGCGTGGCTGCGCAAGGCCATGCTGCGGGCTGCCAACGATTAGGATGCAGATCCACTTCCCTGGAGGACCCCGCATGCCGAGCACCGAGACCCACTTCGAACTGACCGCCAACGACGGCCATCCGGTGGAGGCCCACCGCTGGCAGGGCACCGCGCCGCGCGCCATCGTGCAGCTGGCACATGGCATGGGCGAGCATTCGCTGCGCTACCGGCCGCTGGCCGACGCGCTCACACAGGCCGGCTACGTCGTCTACGCGAACGAGCACCGCGGCCACGGCCCCGGCGCCGCCGCGCGCGACGAGCTCGGCGAGTTCGGCCCGCGCGGATTCGCCGGCCTCGTGGAGGACATGGCGCTGCTCAGCCGCCACGCACGCGCCGAGCACCCCGGGCTGCCGCTGATCCTCGTCGGCCACAGCATGGGCTCGTTCGCCACGCAGTACTACCTGGTGCGGCACAGCGAGCTGCTGTCGGGCGCGGTGCTGTCCGGCACCACGGCGCTCGACCTGCTGGGCGGCGCGCTGCAAAGCGGCTTCCGCCTCGAAGACATGAACGCCGCGCTGCCCGACGTGCGCACGCCCTTCGACTGGCTCAGCCGCGATCCGGCCCAGGTCGACGCCTACATCGCCGACCCGCTGTGCGGCTTCACCGTGTCGGCCGAAGGCATGGGCTCCATGTTCGCGAACCTGGACGAACTTACGCCCGCCGCAATGCAGACGCGCATCCAGCCCGAGTTGCCGCTGTACCTGTTCACCGGCGACCAGGACCCGGTCAGCAACAAGGCCGAGTGGTTCTATCCGCTGGTGCAACGCTACCGCGACGCCGGCCTGCGCGACGTGTCGTGCCATGTGTTCGGCGGTGCGCGCCACGAGACGCTCAACGAGACCAACCGCGACGAAGTCGTGGCCGTGCTGCTGGCCTGGCTCGCGCGCATCGTGCGATGAAGCTCCTCGCCTTCGACGAGAGCCTGGACCAGCGCCACATCCTGCCCTACGACCCGGCGTACGCCGAGGTGTTCGCGCAGGTGCAGCGCCACGTGCAGGCGCAGCTCGAGGGCGTGGAACTCGTGCACATCGGGAGCACGGCCATCGTCGGTTTGCGGGGCAAGCCGATGGTCGACATCGCGGCAATCACGCAGCGCGAGAACCTGCGCACGACCCAGTCGGAATTCGAGGCCCTCGGGTTTCACCGCCGCCCCGTGTGGGTCGACACGGACGAGAAGCCTTACGTCTGCGCGTCCGTGCTGCACGGCGGGCGCAGGTTCAACCTCAACCTGCACATCTGCCATCGCGGCGACCCGGTGCACGCCGATTCGCTGGCGTTCATGGAAGTGCTCGACCGGCGCCCGGACCTGCGCAGGAAGTACGAAGAAGCCAAGGACCGAGCCCACGGCATCGACCCGGCCGACCCGCAGGTCTACAACCGGGAAAAAGAAGCGGTGATCCGGGAGATACAGGCCCAGGTCGGGCAGGCGTAGCTTTAGAGGCTCGCCAGTATTCCGGTCGACGTGGCCTCGGCCGCCAGCTTCCCATCGGGGTTGTAGAGCGCAGCTTCGAGAAACGCCACGCGCTTCCCGCGCCGGATCACGCGCCCCTCGACGCGCCCTTCGCCGGGGCCGACCTTCTCGTAGAAGCTCACCTTGATCTCCAGGCTGAAGACCGTCTGCGCCTGCTCGGTGTCGTGCATGACCGCATGGGCCATGGCGGCGTCGAGCCAGGCGGTGATGAAGCCGCCCTGGGCGATCGTGCCGTTCGTGTGGCAGTACTCGCGCCGCACGGTGAAGGCGGCCTTCAGCGTCTTGTGCTCGGCGTCCCAGCCGGTCACGTGGAAGTTGCCCATCGATTCGGACAGCGCCTGGCCCGAGCGGATGCGGGCTTCGAGTTCGTCGTTCATTGGTTTCGTTCGCAGCAGGTGAAGCAACAGGCATTCTCAGCCGAAAGCGCGGGGCCATCGGTCATCTCAGAGATAGCGCACCTCCGCCGGCACCTCGAACCAGTTGTTGTGGCGACCGTCCATGTAGCGCACCGGCGCGGTGGCCAGCTCTTCGAGCGTCGCGTCATCCAGGCAGGAGACGTTCACGCTGACGTAGGCGCCGCCGATTTCCGGCACGTTGCCGCGCCCGAAGGACTTGACGCCGCAATGGCGGCAGAACAGGTGCTCGGCGCTGAACGAGCCGAACTGGTAGCTCGACAGGTCGTCCTCGCCCGACAGCAGCGTGAAGTCGGCCGGCTTGACGATGGCGCCCCAGCCGCGCGACTTCATGCAGATCGAGCAGTTGCACTTGCCGGTGCCCGCGGCGAGGTCGATGAGCGCCTGGAAGCGCACCTTGCCGCAGTGGCAGCTGCCGTGATAGGTCTTCTTCATGGTCGGTGTCCGTGGAAACGAGTGGAGGAAACCCAAGGTTACGACCCATTGCGGACAGATCCTGTCCTCGATCGCAGGCATGATGCAGCCCATGCTGTCTGCTTCCGCCCGCCTGCTTCGCCTGCTCGCGCTGTTCCAGGCCCAGCGCGCCTGGACCGGCGCCGCCCTGGCCGAGCGCCTGGAGATCACCGAGCGCACGCTGCGCCGCGACGTCGACCGGCTGCGCAGCCTCGGCTACACGGTCGACTCGACCTCGGGCGCGGCCGGCGGCTACCGGCTGGGTGCGGGCAGCGCGCTGCCGCCGCTGCTGCTGGAAGACGAGGAAGCCATTGCGGTGGCGCTGGCGCTCGGCCATGCCGGCACGGGCGAAGGCGACATCGGCAACGCCTCGATGCGCGCCCTCGCCAAGCTCGACCAGCTGATGCCGCCGCGCCTTCAGCGCCGCCTGGGCAGCGTGCGCGCCTCGGTGGTGCCGGTGATGCGCAGCAAGTCGGGCGTGCGCGTGAAGGCGGTGTCGATGTTCGCCGAAGCCTGCACCGAGCGGCGCGAGCTGCGCTTCGGCTACCAGGACCACCACCAGACGGCCACGGCGCGCACGGTGGAGCCGCACCGCGTGGTGCAGACCGGCCAGCGCTGGTACCTGCTGGCCTGGGACACGGCGCGCCAGGACTGGCGCACCTTCCGCCTCGACCGCATCGTCGACGCCGAACCGACGGGCGCGCGCTTCACCGCGCGCCGCCTGCCGCTGGGCGACGTCGAGGCCTACATGGAACACGCGCTCAAGGTCTCGCCCTACCTGCACCACGCGCGCGTGGTCGTGCATGCCCCGCTCGCGGCGCTGGAACCGCATCTGGGCTGGGTGGGCGGCGTGCCCGAGGCCCTCGACGCGGACCGCACGCGCGTCGTCACCGGCGCCAGCTCGCTCGATGCGCTGGCCGTGTGGCTGGGCTGCCTGGGCCACGCCATCGAGATCGAGTCGCCTCCCGAACTGGTGCAGCACGTGGCGCGCGTCGCGACACGGCTGGACACCATCGCGCGCCGGCAGGGTACCTCCATCCCCCGTCTATAGGATGGGCTCGCCCGATACCGGTCGATAGGCTTGCGGCACCTGCAACCTCCGAACGGAAACGGATCTGCCCATGCGCCTCGGCCCCGGTCTCGCCTGCGGAAGCCCGCCATGCCCCTGACCGCCACCCAGGTCGCCGTGGTCGAGGACGACAGCGGCATGCGCGAGCGCATCGCCCGCGTGATCGGCGCCGACCCGGCGCTGGCGCTGGCCTTCAGCGCCTCGAACGCGGTCGACATCCTGAACTGGCTCACGGACAACCCGGTCGATGTGCTGCTGGTCGACCTCGGCCTGCCCGACCACCCCGGCCTGCAGGTGATCCGCCAATGCCGCCGCATGCAGCCGGCCTGCGCGGTGATGGTGCTGACGATCTTCGGCGACGAGACCCACATGGTGCAGGCCTTCGAGGCCGGCGCGCGCGGCTACCTGCTCAAGGACGGCACCGAGGCCGACCTGGCGGCGCACCTGCGCCACCTGGGCGCTGGCGGCTCCCCGCTGCCGCCGGGCATCGCGCGGCAGCTTCTGCGCCGCTGGCAGGCCTCCGACGGCGCGCCCGGGCACCTCTCGTCGCGCGAGGCCGAAGTGCTCGACCGGGTGTCTCGTGGTTTCACCTATGCCGAAATCGGCGCGCAGATGGGAGTCTCCGCATCGACGGTTCAAACCCATATCAGAAACATCTACGGCAAGCTGGATGCGCCCCCACCCTCGGAAGCCGTGTTGGCGACCCGTCCTCCAGGCCGGCTTTCCTAGCCGCGTGAGCCGCCCCTTCTTTTCCCGCATGCAAGCCGTGCTGCAACTGCTGCTGTGGCTGGTGCTCGCCGCCCCTTTCGCCCACGCCGCCACCCCGCCGGGCAGCACCGACGTGGACTGGGCCGAAGCCAGCCTCGAACCCGACGGCCTGCCGATGCAGGTTCGGCAGGTGGCGCTGCCCTTTCGCTGGGACCACGAGTTTCCGGGGCGCGGCGGCAAGGCCAGCTACCGCATCGTGCTGCCCCCGGACGCCGCCCGCGCGGACGACGCCCAGGCGCTCCTGATGTCGGGCCTGGGCAACCAAGCCGCCGTGTGGTTCAACGGCGCGCTGGTCGCCAACTACGGCGTGCTCGGCGACCCGGCCTACGACGCCGGCAAGGCCAACCTGCTGATCCCGCTGGCCGCCGCGCTGCGACGCGGCGACGGCCAGCCGCAGGAACTGCTCATCCAGGCCACCATCCAGCGCCAGCGCGGCGGCGGGCTGGCCAGCGTGCTCTACGGCCCCGAGGCCTCCCTGGCCCCGCTGCACCGCTCGCAGCAGAACTGGCGCAACACCTCGGCCATCGTCTACGCCGTGAGCCTGCTGCTGATGGGCGGCCTGGCCGCCGGGCTGTGGCTGCGCCAGCGCGATGCGCTCTACGGCTGCTTCGCGCTGGCCGCGCTCTCGGGCGTGGCGCGCAACCTCGACCGCGTGCTGACCGAAGGGCCCGTGCCCTGGCCGCTGTGGGGCGCCGTGGTGGCGGTCTGCTATGCCTGCCACATCGGGCTGATCGCGCGCTTCGTGCTGCTGGTGCTCGACCGCAACCCGCCGTGGCTGGTGCGCTCCATCTACGGCGCGCTGGCGCTGTCGGTGGTGCTGGCCTGCGCCTCCTTCGCCTTCGCGCTGCCGGCGCTGTGGACCACGGGGCTGGCGATCTTGCAGGTCACGAGCACCATCTGCCTGCCCTACGTGGTGCACGGCGCGCTGGTGGCGCGGCGGCGCATCGCGGGCGTGCTGATGGCCGCGGGCACGCTGGCCATCCTGGCGGGCGCACACGACCTGCTGCTGGTGCGCATGGGCCTGTTCGGCGGCGCCTACTACACGCTCACCTCGCACGCGATCTTCTTCTTCGTGATGATCCTGGCCGGCCTCGTGGTGGAGCGCTACAGCCGCACCGTGGCCGACTACCGCTCGCTCAACGCCAACCTCGCCGCGCGCGTGGCCGAGCGCGAGGAGCAGCTGCGCGGCGCCTTCGAAACCGTGCGCAAGCAGCAGGAAGAACAGGCCGTGCTGCTGGAGCGCCAGCGCATCATGCGGGAGATCCACGACGGCGTCGGCTCGCAGCTCGTGGGCCTGCTCAACGTGGTGAACCAGCCCGCGCCCGACCGCGACGTGGTCGAGGAGCACGTGAAGCTGGCGCTCGACGAGATGCGCATGGCCGTAGATTCGCTGCAACCCATGCACGATGACCTGACCACCGTGCTGGCCACGCTGCGCTACCGCCTGCAGCCCCGGCTGGACGCGGCCGGCATCGAGCTGGTGTGGGACGTGGCGCTCATCCCCACGCTCGCGCCCTTTGCCGCGCAGGCCGCACTGCAGCTGCAGCGCATCCTGCTGGAGGCCTTCACCAACGTGCTGAAGCATGCGGGCGCCACGCGCATCGTGATGCATGTGGGCTGGCACGGCGAGCAGACGCCGCCGCTGGTGCGCATCGTGCTCACCGACAACGGCCGCGGGCTGCCGGCGAACGAACGCCCCGGTGGCCACGGCCTCGCGAACATGCGTTCGCGGGCGCAGGCCATCGGGGCGCGGCTGCAGATCGAGCGGGCCGACGCGCAGGCCGGCGGCACGCGCGTGTCGCTCGACTGGCCCTGCGCGCTGCCCTGAGCGCGCACGGGTCGGTCAGCCCAGGCGCACCGGCACGAAGATCTTGTCCTCGCCGCGCTGGATCAGCAGCGCCACCGACTTGTCGGCCTTGGCCACCGCCTGGCGCACCTGCTCCAGGCTCTTGGCCGGCGTGCCGTTGATCGCCAGCAGCACGTCGCCGGCCTGCACCCCGGCCATCGCCGACGGGCCCGCCACGTCCTCGATCAGCAGGCCGCCGTCGACCGAGGCCGCGCGCTGTTCCTGCGGCTGCAGCGGGCGCAGCGCCAGGCCGAGCTTGCCCTGCCCCGCCGTGTTGTCGGCCTTGGAGACCTGCGCCGGCTTGTCGCTGGCATCGCCGAGCTTGGCCTGCAGCTCCTGGCGCTCGCCCTGGCGCCACACGTCGAGCGTGACCTTCTTGCCCGGCGCCTGCTGGCCGATGACCGCCGGCAGGTCGCCCGAGGACACGATGGCCTGGCCGTCGACCTTGCGGATCACGTCGCCCGCCTTCAGGCCGGCATGGTCGCCGGGGCCGCCCTTCTCGATGTTCGAGACCAGCGCGCCCTCGGGCTTGTCGAGCTTGAACGAATCGGCGAAGGCCTGGTTCACCTCCTGCACCGCGACGCCCAGGCGCGCATGCGTGGCCTTGCCGGTGGCGACGATCTGGTCCTTCACCTGCACCGCCACGTCGATCGGGATGGCGAACGACACGCCCTGGTAGCCGCCGCTGCGGCTGTAGATCTGCGAGTTGATGCCGACCACCTCGCCGCGCGCATTGAGCAGCGGCCCGCCCGAGTTGCCGGGGTTCACGGCCACGTCGGTCTGGATGAACGGCACGTAGCTGTCGTCGGGCAGCGAACGGCCCTTGGCGCTCACTACGCCGGCCGTCACGGTGTTCTCGAAGCCGAAGGGCGAACCGATGGCCAGCACCCATTCGCCGACCTTCAGGTCCTTGGTGTTGCCCAGCGCGAGCACCGGCAGGTTCTTCGCATCGATCTTGAGCACTGCGATGTCGGTCTTGGCATCGGCGCCGAGCACCTTGGCGCGGTACTCGCGGCGGTCGGTCAGCTTGACGGTGACTTCCTTCGCGTCCTTCACCACGTGGGCGTTGGTCATGATGATGCCGCTCGGGTCCACGATGAAGCCCGAGCCCTGCGAGCGCACCGGCACGGCGCGCTGCTGCTGTTGCTGGCCGCGCGGTCCCATCTGCCCCTGGAAGTGGCGGAAGAACTGGAACATCGGATCGTCCGGGTCGATGCCCTGCAGCTGCGCCATGGTGTCGTCGTCCGGGGCCTTCTCGGTGCCGGTCACGCTGATGTTGACCACGGCCGGGCCGTCGCGCGAGGTGATGGTCGAGAAGTCGGGCAAGGTGACCATCGCGGCCGGCGCGGCCACGGCGGCGGTGGTGGCCGGGGCATTCACGGCGCGGGCACTGGTGTAGGCCCCGGCGCCGACGGCACCGATCACGCCGGCGCTGGCCAGCGCGATCACGAGGGCACGGGGGGAAATCAGGGCGGCTTTCATTCTTCGATTCCTTTCAATCCTGCGCCGAAGCGCAAACACGGTGAAAGGAATGTCGCGGCCTTGACTTAGGCGTCGCTTAAGCGGATTTCACTCTTTGGCGGGAGCGAATGTCACTCGCACGCACAGCCCGCCGAGGCTTTGGGACTTTTCCAGCGCCACCGTGGCGCCATGCAGGTCGGCGATCGACTTCACGATGGCCAGCCCCAGCCCGCTGCCCGGCGCCTGCGGCTCGCCCGAGCGGTAGAAGCGATCGAGCACGCGCGCACGCTCGGCCTCGGGCAAGCCGGGGCCGCTGTCGTCCACGCGCAACTCCACCGCGTCGGCGCGCTTCACGAGGCCGATGTCGACCCGCCCGCCTTCGGGCGTGTACTTCACGGCGTTGTCGATCAGGTTGCGCAGCAGCATGCGCAGCGCCTCGGGCTGGCCGCTCACGGTCGCGCCCGCGTCGGACTGCGCCACGCCGATGTCGATGCGGCGCGCCTGCGCGGCGGCCACCGCATCGGAGATCGCCAGGCGCGCCACCTCGGTCAGATCGACCGTCTCGGGCTTGGCGCCCGCGGCCACGCTGGCCTCGTGACGGGCCAGCGCCAGCATCTGCTCGACCAGGCGCGTGGCGCGGTCGATGCCGGCCGACAGCCGGCTCACGGCCAGCGTGCGCGCCGCATCGTCGGGCGCGCGCTGCAAGCCCTGCACCTGCAGCTTGAGCGCCGCCAGCGGCGAACGCAGTTCATGCGCGGCATCGGCCACGAAGTGCTTCTGCGCGTCGAAGGCATGGCGCACGCGGCCGAACAACAGGTTGAGCTCCTGCACCAGCGGGCGCACTTCCTCGGGCAGGTTTTCCTCGCTCACGGGCGAGAGGTCGTCGGCCTGCCGCGACGCCACCTGCCGGCGCACGCGCGCCACGGGCGCCAGCGACAGGCTCACCACCCACCACACGACGAGCATCAACAGCGGCGCCATCAGCGCCACGGGCACGATGGTGCGCAGCGCGAGCGAGCCGGCCATGTGGCGGCGCGCCGCCATGTCCTGCGCCACCTGGATCACCAGCCCGCGGGTCTGCATCGAGAACACGCGGTAGGTCGTGCCGCGTGCGCGCACGTCGGCAAAGCCCAGCACCGCGAGCTGCGGCAGCGCGGCTTCTTCGGCTGATTCGAAGATGCGCACGCCGTCGACGGTCCACACCTGCACCACGAAATCGAAGTTCTGCTCCGCACCGCCGAGCCCGCCCACGGCCGCGCTCGGCGGCAGGCCCGCGCGCAGCGACAGCGCCATCTGCTGCATGTGGTAGTCGAAGATGTCGTCGGCCTCTTTCAGCACCGTGCGGTAGGCCACCAGCGCCTGCGCGCCGGCCGCGAGCACGATGGCCGCGAGCAGGAACACCAGCAGCCGCGCACGCAGCGATCCGGTCCATCGCATCACGCGGCCCATCATGCCTTGGGCACCATGTAGCCGACGCCGCGGACGTTGCGGATCAACTCGGCGCCCAGCTTCTTGCGCAGGCCGTGCACGTAGACCTCGACCGCATTGCTGCTGATCTCGTCCTTCCAGCCGTAGAGCTTTTCTTCGAGCTGGGCGCGCGAGAGCACCATGCCCGGGCGGGCCAGCAGCGGCTCGAGCACGGCCCACTCGCGCGCCGACAGCACCACCGGCTCGCCGTTCACCGCGACCTCGCGCGTGGCGGGGTTGATGCTCACGCCCATGTGCTCGTAGACCGGCTCGGCACGTCCCGATGCGCGCCGCAGCAAGGCGCGGATGCGCGCCAGCAGTTCGTCGAGGTCGTAGGGCTTGAGCACGTAGTCGTCGGCGCCGGCATCGAGGCCTTCGATGCGCTGCTGCACCGAGTCGCGCGCGGTGGCGATCAGCACCGGCATGCGCTGCTTGCGCGCACGCAGGGCACGCAGCACTTCCAGGCCGTCGCGGCGCGGCACGCCCAGGTCGAGCAGCACGAGGTCGTACTGCTGGGTGCGCAATGCAGATTCGGCAGCATCGCCGTCTTTCACCCAATCGACCGCGTACTGCTCGGCCCGCAACAGGTCGAGCACGGCCTCGCCGATCATCACGTCGTCTTCGAGAAGCAGGAGTCGCATGGTGGTGTCCGTTTCGGGGGTTCGAGGCCGTGCCGGCGCCGAAAGTTCAGCGCGCCTGCGCTCACAGGAGGGAGCGCACCTCGCGCGCCGCTTCGAACAGCAGCGGCAGCATCTCGCGCTGCAAGGTCTCTTCCTGGTAGCGCGTGCCCGACAGCACCACGTTGAGCGCCGCCACCGTGTGGCCCTGCATGTCGCGCAGCGGCACCGCCAGCGCCTGCACGCCGAGTTCGTGCTCTTCGCTGGCGAAGCAGTAGTCGTCCTTGCGCACCTGCGCGATGCGCTGGCGCAGCGCGCGTGCCTGGGTGATGGTGTGTGGCGTGAGCCGCGCCAGGTGCCGGCCCTTGAGCCACTGCGTGAGCTGCGTGGCGGCCATGGCGGCCAGCAGCACGCGCCCGGTCGAGGTGGCGTGGGCCGGCAGGCGCGCCCCCAGGTGCAGGCCGTACGCCAGCACGCGCGTCGGCGTGCCGTAGCTGCCGCTGCGCGCGACGATGACCACCTCTTCGCCGTCGAGCACCACGGCCGAGAACGACTCGCCCGTCTGCGCCGCGAGCCGGTTCAGCGTGGGCTGCAGCGCGCGCGGCAGGCGCGACGAGGCCAGGTAGCTGCCCGAGAAGCGCAGCACCTTCGGCGCCATCCAGAAGTAGCTGCCGTCGGTTTCCAGGTAGCCCAGGTGGGCCAGCGTGAGCAGGTGGCGCCGGGCCGCGGCGCGCGTGAGGCCTGCACGCTCGGCCGCCAGCGTGGCGTTCAGGCGCTGGCGCTCGGTGTCGAAGCTTTCGAGCACCGCCATGCCCTTGGCGATGCCCTCGATGAAGTCGGCGCGGGCGATGGTCATTCGTCGTCGGGAGTTCGTCGTGGATCGGTCGGCTGAAGAAGTGTTGCGCGATGATCGCGCACGCGTTCGCATGATCGCACAGAGCCTCGCCAGCCGCCGCCCCAACCGGCCGGCCGCGCCCTACGCTTGGCAAAACCCTTTCGGAGACACGAACATGCGCACCCAGGTCGCCATCATCGGCGCAGGCCCCGCCGGCCTTCTGCTCGGCCAGCTGCTGCACAAGGCAGGCATCGACAACATCATCGTGGAGCGCCAGAGCGGCGACTACGTGCTGGGCCGCATCCGCGCCGGCGTGCTCGAGCAGGTCACGATGGACCTGCTGGCGCGCGCGGGCGTCGACACCCGCGCCAAGGCCGAAGGCCTGCCGCACGACGGCATCGAGCTGCTGTTCAAGGGCGCGCGCCACCGCATCGACATGCACGGCCTCACGGGCGGCAAGCAGGTCACGGTGTACGGCCAGACCGAGGTAACGCGCGACCTGATGGAAGCGCGCACGGCCGAAGGCCTCACGACGATCTACAGCGCAGCCAACGTCAGCCTGCACGACTTCGATTCGGCCAAGCCGCGCGTTCGCTACGAGAAAGACGGCCAGACGCACGAGATCGAGTGCGACTTCATCGCCGGCTGTGACGGCTACCACGGCGTGAGCCGCGCCAGCGTGCCGGCCGACGCGATCCAGACCTACGAGAAGGTCTACCCCTTCGGCTGGCTCGGCGTGCTGGCCGACGTGCCGCCGGTCTCGCACGAACTCATCTACGCCAACACCGAGCGCGGCTTTGCGCTGTGCAGCATGCGCAGCGCCACGCGCTCGCGCTACTACGTGCAGGTGCCGACCGAAGAGAAGGTGGAGAACTGGAGCGACGAGGCCTTCTGGAACGAGCTGCGCGCACGCCTGGACCCCGAGGCGCGCGAACGGCTGGTGACCGGCCCGTCGCTCGAAAAAAGCATTGCGCCGCTGCGCAGCTTCGTGGCCGAGCCGATGCGCTTCGGCTCGCTGTTCCTGGCCGGCGACGCGGCGCACATCGTGCCGCCGACCGGCGCCAAGGGGCTCAACCTCGCGACCGCCGACGTGGGGTACCTGTCGCGCGCGCTGGAGATTTTCTACAACGAGAAGTCGGCCTCGGCGCTGGACCGTTATTCCGACCTGTGCCTGCGCCGGGTCTGGAAGGCCGAGCGCTTCTCGTGGTGGTTCACCTCGCTGATGCACCGCTTTCCCGAGACGGGCGCCTTCGGCCAGAAGATCCAGGAAGCCGAGCTCGACTACCTCGTGCACTCGCGCGCGGCGTCGACCGCGCTGGCGGAAAACTACGTGGGGCTGCCGCTCGAAGACTTCTGAGCGGCGGGCGACGACAGCACCTCGTCGACCCAGCGCTGGTCTTCGTCGTAGATCCAGCATTCGCTGAGCTTGCCGTCTCTCACGGCGTAGCGCAGCTGGCGCTCGAGTTCGACCGGGCGCCCCTGGTGCTCGAACTGCTCGACGGCGACGATCAGTCCGAAATGCTCGCCGGCCAGCACGTCGCGGATCGCGACCAGCCGGCGGTTGGTGCGCTCCTTCACCTGCTTGAGCACCGCGAGGCAGGCCGCCTTGCCCAGGTGCGTGCCCGCGAGCGGGCTGCGACCGAAATAGTGGAAGACGACCTCGTCGTGGTAGCAGTCGACGATGGCCTTGAGGTCGTTGGCGGCCCAGGCCTGCGCGTAGCGCTGCACGACCGCCAGAATCTCGCTCGCGGCAGGGGTTGTCGGCGTGCTCATCGTTCGCTGGCTTTCTCCAGGGTCTTCTTCATCGCGGCGCCGCCCTGCGCCATCATGGGTTCGACGTACGCCGCGAGCCCGTCGGGCAGCACGTCGGTGATCCAGACGAAGCGCGACCGGCCTTCACCGTGCGCGAACACCTGGGCCGACGCGTGGTGGTGCGTGGCCTTGCCGTCGGTCACGGTGTAGGCCAGCCGGCGGTTCTCTTCGTCGAGGGCCACGAGCAGCTCGCGCGCCACGAGGCCATTGGCAAAGTGGACGATGCGGGCGCCCTGCCCGTCGAGTTCGCATCCGGTGAGAAAGCCCGGCGCGAGGCGCGTGTGCACGGCGCCGAAGTCGCGCAGCGCGTCCCACACCTGCGCGGCATCGGCCTCGACGATGAATTCCTTGTAGACGGTGGCCATGGGGTCGGTGCCTTTCGTGTCAGGGGCAGACGGCCTCGACGTTGTTGCCGTCGGGGTCGATGAGGAAGGCCGCGTAGTAGGTCGGGCTGTAGTCGGCGCGCGGCCCCGCGCCGCCGTTGTCGGTGCCGCCGGCTTTCAGGCCGGCCTTGTGGAAGGCGGCGACGGCCGCGTGGTCAGGCGCGCGGAACGCGATGTGCGTGCCAGGGCCCTTGGCGCCTTTCGCGGCATAGAGCCACAGCGCCGGTTCGCCGGCCGGGCCGAGGCCCGCGTAGCTGTCGTCGTGGGAGCCCAGCACGTGGCCGAGCGGCGCGAGCGCGGCTTCGTAGAAGCGCCGGCTCGCGGCGAGGTCTTTGACTTTCAGTCCGATGTGGTCGTACATGGCGATGACTTCCTGCTTGAAGGGTGGATCAAGCGGTCATCGTGAAGCAGCGCGGCCAGGCGGTCTTGGAAAATCTTGCGGTCGCCCTTGGCAGCGAGCCGGAAACCGCGCGGCGACGCGCCGGCCGCGCGGTGGAAGGTGCGCACGAAGTTGCTCAGGTCGGCAAAGCCGGCTTCGAGGGCGACGTCGGTCACGGCCAGGTCGCTGTCCGCCAGCAGGCGCGCCGCGCGGCGCAGCCGGGAGCGCACGAGGTACTGGTGCGGCGTGACGCCCAGCACCTGGGAGAACAGCCGCAGGAAATGGAAAGCGCTCAGGCCCGCCTGGGCGGCCGCGTCTTCCAGGCCGATCTCGCCGGCGGCGTGGGCCTCGATCCAGGTCGCGGCCTCGACCGCCCGGCGACGGTTGCGCGGCGTGGCCGACGGCGGCGGCGCCGCGGGCTTGCCGCGCCCTTTCACCACGTCGAGGAAACGGCTGGCGAAGCCCATGCCCAGCTCATCCAGGCCTACGTCGCTGCCGCCTTCGACTGCGACCTGCGCGAGTTCGCCCAGCACCATGAGTTCGGGCAGCGGCGGCAACGCCGAGGCATGCCAGCTGCGCCGGTCGGCGCCGATCAGGTCGACGAAGCCCGGCGAGAAGTGGAACGACAGGCACTCGTCGCCACAGGCGAAGTGCTCGTGGGTGCAGACGTAGTCGTCGCCCGGCGCGCCGACCAGCACCGCGCCGGCCACCAGCTCGTAGTCGCGGCCGAGCGCGCGGCAGCCGAAGCTGCCCTTGTGCACGTACGAGACCGAGTGCGTCTCGTGCACCTCGGTGAACGGCGCCGCGCCGACGCCCGCGTCGCAGCGGTAGGTCGAGACGCGGATCGCGTCGGTCTGCAGTTCGGTGGTGACGCGCATGATGACTTTCGTCGCCCTTCGATCACCGGCCGTGGCGCTCAGTCGATCGTCTGCATGGCCTGCCACACGCGCGACGGGCTCAGCGGCATGTGCAGGCGGGGCGCGCGGGCCCCGAGGCCGTTGCGTGCAAAGGCGTCGGCCACCGCGTTGACGATGGCCGGCGTGGCGCCGATGGTGCCCAGCTCGCCGACGCCCTTCACGCCCAGCGGGTTGTTCTTGCAGGGCGTGGATTCGTCCATTTCCATCTGGAACATGGTGTCGACGATGTCGGCGCGCGGCGCGGCGTAGTCCATGAGGCTGCCGGTGACGGGCTGGCCGGTTTCGCTGTCGTACACCACCTGCTCGTACAGCGCCTGGCCGATGCCCTGCACCGCGCCGCCTTCGAGCTGGCCGCGCACGATCATCGGGTTGACCACGCGGCCTACGTCGTTGACCGAGCTGTAGGCCACGACGCTGATCTCGCCCGTGGGCGGGTCGAGTTCGATCTCGCAGATGTGGCAACCGTTGGGCCAGCTCGGGCCGGCCACGGTGCTGGTGGAGTCGACGAAGATCTCGCGCCCCGGCTGCTTGGCGGCCAGGGTGAACAGGTCGAGTTCGAGGTCGGTGCCGGCCACGATGAAGGTGCCGCGGCTGTAGACGATGTCGTCGATGGAGGCCTCGAACTCCTGCGCCGCGAGTTCGCGCGCCTTGTCGATGGTGCGCTCGGCGCCGATGCGCACGGCCGAGCCGCCGGTGAAGAGCGAACGCGAGCCGGCGCTGCCGAAGCCGTCGCCGCGGTCGGTGTCGCCGAGCACCACGCGCACCTTCTCGATGGGCACACCGAAGGCATCGACGGCCAGCTGCGCGAGCGAGGTCGCGATGCCCTGCCCCATGGCGTTGACGGCCGAGAACACCTCGATCACGCCATCGGCCTGCACCGAGACGGTCACGCGCTCTTCGAACACGTTGCCGCCGGTCCATTCGAGAAAGGTGGCGATGCCCAGGCCGCGCTGCTTGCCGCGCGCCGCCGATTCGGCCGCGCGGGCCTCGAAGCCCTGCCAGTCGGCCAGCTGCAGCGCCTGGTCCATCACCGACTCGAACTGGCCGGTGTCGTAGGTCTGCGCCATCGGGTTCTTGTAGGGCATCTGCTCGGGGCGGATGAAGTTGCGCCGGCGCAGCGCGATGCGGTCGATGCCGGTCTGGCGCGCGGCCTCGTCCATCAGGCGCTCGATGGTGAAGATGGCCTCGGGCCGGCCCGCGCCGCGGTAGGCGCCGGTGGGCGCGGTGTTGGTGAGCACCGCCTTGAAATGGAAGTCGATGGTCTGGATGTCGTAGACGCTGGTCTGCACCCAGGGGCCGATCAGCAGCTGGATCGCGACGCCGGTGCCGGTGGCGTAGGCGCCCACGTTGGCGAGCGTCTTGATGCGCAGGGCCAGGATCTTGCCGTCGGCGTCGAGCGCCATTTCGGCGCGCGCCTCGATGTCGCGGCCGTGCGCGCTCGAGAGGAACTCTTCGCTGCGGTCGGCCACCCACTTCACGGGCCGGCCCACCTGCAGCGCGGCGTAGGCGACCGCGATGTCCTCGGGGTAGGCGCCGGTCTTCATGCCGAAGCCGCCGCCAACGTCGCCCACGACCACGCGCACTTTTTCCTTGGCCAGGCCGATGGCCGCGCAGACCGAATCGCGCACGCCGGAGGGCATCTGGGTGCTCATGCGGATCGTGAGGCGGTCGGTCTTGCTGTCGTGCGTGGCGAGCACGGCGCGCGGCTCGATGGTGAGCGCGACCACGCGCTGGTTGTTCACGTCCAGGGCGATCACGTGGGCGGCGCGCTCGAACGCGGCGGTGGCGGCTTCGCTGCTGCCGTGGCGCATCTCGGCGGCGATGTTGCCCGTCGCCTCCTCGCACAGGAGCGGCGCACCGTCGGCGGTCGCGCCCGGCAGGTCGACCACCATCGGCAGCTCTTCGTAATCGACCATGACGGCCTCGGCCGCATCGCGCGCCTGCTGCACGGTGTCGGCAATGACGGCCGCCACCGGTTCGCCGACGAAGCGTGCGCGCTCGTGCGCCAGGGCGCGGCGCGGCGGGCTGGCGCTGTCGCTGCCGTCTGCGCGCTTGAAGCCCGCGGCGCCGGGCATCGGCTTGACGCCGGCCTCGGCCAGGTCGGCCCCGGTGATCACGCGCAGCACGCCGGGCATGCCGACGGCCGCGGACGTGTCGATGGACACGATGCGCGCATGTGGGTACGGAGAGCGAAGGAAGACGAGGTGCGCCTGCTCGGAGAGCGTGACGTCGTCGGTGTAACGGCCGGCGCCTGCGAGCAGGCTTTCGTCCTCGAGGCGGCGCACCGCCTGGCCGCTGCCGAAGCGCGTGGGATTGGGTTCAGTGGTCAACGTGGTCCTCTTGTGCTGATCCCCGGCGCCCTGCACATGCCTGCCGGATCCGCTGTGGTACTGCGAAAGCAAGCTGTGCACTATAGGTTTTTCGACGGGTCTTGTGGGGTTGTCTCGCGTGCCATCGGCGGTGGCACCAGGGCCGCAGCCTTGTGGACTGTTCCCGTGTGAGCGGGATTTTCCCTCAACTGGCTTGCGTTTTCGAGAAGCCGTGTATACCTGCATCCATGCGACAACTGCCTTGGCTCGAACCCGGAGATGCACTGCCCGACCCCGCTTCGGCGTGGGACGAACGGGACCCGGTGCCCGGCCTGCTGGCGGCCGGCGGCTCCCTCGATGTCGATACTCTGATGCAGGCCTACAGCCGCTGCGTCTTCCCGTGGTTCAGCGACGACCAGCCCATCCTGTGGTGGAGCCCCGACCCGCGCATGGTGCTGCGGGTGAACGACTTCCGGCTGCATCGCTCGCTGCGCAAGACCCTGAGCCGCTTTGCCGCGACGCCGGGCTGCGAGCTGCGCATCGATCACGATTTTGGAACGGTGATCCAGGCCTGTTCGCAGTCGGCGCGGGCCGGCCAGTCGGGCACCTGGATCGTGCCGGACATGGTGGAGGCCTATACGCAATTGCACCGCGCCGGGCACGCGCACAGCGTCGAAACCTGGATCGACGGCGAGTTGGCGGGCGGGCTCTACTGCGTGGCGCTGGGCCGGGCCGTGTTCGGCGAGTCGATGTTCACGCGCCGCCCGGATGCCTCGAAGATCGCGCTGGCCGGCCTGGTCGCGCTGTGCCGCCGCGCCGGCATCGCGATGATCGACTGCCAGCAGAACACCGCGCACCTGGCCAGCCTCGGCGCCCGCGAAATGCCGCGCGCGCGCTTCGTCGCGCACGTGGCCCAGGCCCGAAAACAGGAGGGCCCGCAGTGGCAATTCGACCCCGTATGCTGGTCCGAACTCCTTTCCGAGCGACCTCCTCTTTCGACGTGACGTGACGTGACGCACCTCAAGGATCTCCCGCTTCACACGCTGCAGTTCTACGCGACAGCGCCCTACCCCTGCAGCTACCTGCCGGATCGCCAGGCCCGCTCGCAGGTGGCCACGCCCAGCCATCTGATCCACAACGACGCGTATTCCGACCTGGTGCTCAGCGGCTTCCGGCGCAGCGGGATGTTCACCTACCGGCCCTATTGCGACGGCTGCCGCGCCTGCATCCCGCTGCGCGTGCTGGCGCACAGCTTCAAGCCGAACCGCAGCCAGCGCCGCACTGCCAAACAGCACGCCGACCTGCAGGCGCGCGTGCTCAAGCTGTGCTTCGTGCCCGAGCACTACCAGCTCTACCTGCGCTACCAGACCGGCCGCCACTCGGGCGGCGGCATGGACCACGACAGCATCGACCAGTACACGCAGTTCCTGCTGCAAAGCCGCGTCAACTCGCGGCTGGTCGAGTTCCGCGAAACCCTGCCCGACGGCAGCCCGGGCGCGCTGAAGATGGTGTCGATCCTCGACGTGCTCAGCGACGGCATCTCGGCCGTCTACACCTTCTACGAGCCCGAGGACGGCGCCGGCTACGGCACCTACAGCGTGCTGTGGCAGATCGAGCAGGCCCGCAAGCTGGGGCTGCCGCACGTCTACCTCGGCTACTGGATCGAGCGCAGCCCCAAGATGCACTACAAGGCCCGCTTTTCCCCGCACGAAGTGTTGGTGGACGGCCACTGGCAGGCATCGAGCGATTTCACAAGGTAAAATGGCGCACGGTCATCACCGCATTGCGCCATGAGAAAAAACCTATCCGACGTTCCCGCCACTCCCGTCATCCAGGTCATCGAGCGCATGTTCTCGCTGATCGACGTCCTGGCCTCGCGCGAAGAGGCGATCTCGCTGAAGGAAATCAGCGAAAAGACGGGGCTTCACCCGTCGACCACGCACCGCATCCTCAATGACCTCGCGGTCGGCCGCTTCGTCGACCGCCCCGAAGCCGGCAGCTACCGCCTCGGCATGCGCCTGCTGGAGTTGGGCAACCTGGTCAAGGGCCGGCTGAACGTGCGCGACGCGGCCCTGGGCCCGATGCGCGAGCTGCACAAGCTCACGCAACAGCCGGTCAACCTCAGCATGCGCCAGGGCGACGAGATCGTGTACATCGAGCGCGCCTACAGCGAGCGTTCGGGCATGCAGGTGGTGCGCGCCATCGGCGGCCGCGCCGCCCTGCACCTGACTTCGACTGGCAAGCTGTTCCTGGCCGCCGACGATCCGCAGCGCGTGCGCAGCTACGCCACGCGCACCGGCCTGGCCGGCCACACCCGCAACAGCATCACCCAGCTGCCCGCGCTCGAGCGCGAGCTGTCGAAGGCGCGCCAGTACGGCATCGCGCGCGACAACGAAGAACTGGAACTGGGCGTGCGGTGCATGGCCGCCGGCATCTACGACGACCAGGGCAAGCTGGTGGCGGGCCTGTCGATCTCGGCCCCGGCCGATCGCCTCGACGAAGGCTGGCTGCCCAAGCTGCAGGCGACCGCCAACGAAATCTCGGGCGCGCTGGGCTTCAAGGACGGCGTGGCCGCAACGCCTGCGTCGGGCGCGAACGTGACAACGGGCGCCTGAGCGCCCGTTTGCTTTCGACTCTTTTCCTCTCTATCCCGGCGAGTCAGCCGGTTGGCCCTCCACGAGGGCTGCAGGCAGGCCGCTGAAGGCCCCCCGTTCAACCGATCTCAGCCGGCGACCTGGAAGCCGCGCGGTCCCGACACGGCGTGCGTGGCCTCGACCCAGCGGCGAACCCGCTCGGCGTCGGCGATGCGGCTGAACTTGCCGGCCGAATCCAGGAACACCATGATCAGCTTGCGCCCGGCCACCTTGGCCTGCATCACGAGGCACTGGCCAGCTTCGGAGATGTAGCCGGTCTTCTGCAGGCCGATGTCCCACTCAGGGCTCTTCACAAGACGGTTGGTGGTGTTGAACTGCAGCACGCGGTTGCCGACCTCGACCTGGTATTCCGGCGACGTGGACAGCGAACGCACGGTGGCGTCGGAATAGGCGGCATTGACCAGCAGCGCCAGGTCTTGCGCGCTCGACTGGTTGCGGCTCGACAGGCCCGTGGGCTCCACGTAGCGCGTGTCCTTCATGCCGAGCATGCGGGCCTTGGCATTCATGATGCTCACGAAGGTCGTGAGACCGCCCGGGTAGGTGCGGCCCAGCGCGTGCGCTGCGCGGTTTTCGCTGGACATCAGCGCCAGGTGCAACAGCTCGCCGCGTGACAGCGTGGTGCCGACGGTCAGGCGCGAACGGCTGCCCTTTTCGGTGTCGACGTCGTCTTGCGTGATGGTGATGAGCTCGTCGTTCGGCAGGTGGGCCTCGCTGATCAGCAGGCCGGTCATGAGCTTGGTGAGCGAAGCGATCGGCAGCACGGCGTGGTCGTTCTTGCTGAACAGCACCTCGTGGGTGTCCTGGTCGATCACCAGGGCGACGCTCGACTTCAGGTCGAGCGCGTCGTCGGTGCTGTGCAGACCGGCCATCTGGCCGAAGGACTGGCGGGCCGGCGTCTCGACGCGCACCACCGAACGGCGCTGCACGGCCACGACCGTCTTGCCGTTCTTCTTGTGGATGGTGGCCACGACGTTGCGGCCACCACGCACGACCTTGTCGGCCTGCTCGGCGCGACCGCCGCGTGCCACCTTGGAAGCGGACGCATTGCGCTGCTTCGTTTCGGCGGGCGCCTTCGCCTTCTTGGCGACGGCGGACTTGGCGGCAGCGGGTTTTTCCTTCTTCGCGGCCTGGGCGCCAGGCAGCAAAAACGCCGATGCGCACAGCGCCACGGCGAGGAACTTGAAGGCGGGTAGGAACCGCTGGATGGAAACTCGACGTAGACGGGTTTCAGGCATCAATAAATCTCCAGCGGCAACAAACGAGGACCGCAGTGTATCGAAATCAAAAAAGACACGCAATATCAGTTACTTGCATCCTCTTCTTCATTCGAATACCAAGGAACGCCTGAAAACCTAACCTTGTGCCGCCACTCTCTCAGCTTGGCTCTGTAACTTGTTGAGCGCACTCAAATAAGCCTTTGCCGAAGCGACCACGATGTCTGGGTCTGCACCCACACCGTTGACCACCCGCCCTGCGTTTTGTAACCGGACTGTAACTTCTCCCTGGCTTTCCGTCGAGCCGCTGATGGCGTTTACAGAGTAAAGAACCATCTCGGCGCCGCTCTTGACGTGGGCCTCGATGGCCTTGAGGGACGCATCGACCGGCCCGTTGCCGTCGGATTCGCTGGTGACTTCCTTGCCCTGGACCGTGAACACGATCTTGGCTTGAGGCCGTTCGCCGGTTTCGCTGTGCTGGGAGAGAGAGACGAAAGCAAACTGTTCACCAACGTGCGACAGCTCTTCCGCGCTGACCAGCGCCAGGATGTCTTCGTCGAAAATTTCGGACTTGCGGTCGGCCAGCTCCTTGAAACGCGCGAACGCGGCGTTGACCTCGGTTTCGCTCTCCATCGTCACGCCTAGGTCCTGCAGGCGCTGCTTGAAAGCATTGCGGCCGCTGAGCTTGCCCAGCACGATCTTATTGGCGGTCCAGCCCACGTCTTCGGCGCGCATGATCTCGTAGGTGTCGCGCGCCTTGAGCACGCCGTCCTGGTGGATGCCCGAGGCGTGTGCGAACGCGTTGGCGCCCACCACGGCCTTGTTGGGCTGCACCACGAAGCCGGTCGTCTGGCTGACCATGCGGCTGGCGGCCACGATGTGCTGGGTGTCGATGTTCAGATCGAGACCGAAGTAGTCCCTGCGCGTCTTCACGGCCATGACCACTTCTTCGAGCGAGCAGTTGCCCGCACGCTCGCCCAGGCCGTTGATCGTGCACTCGACCTGGCGCGCGCCGCCGATCTTCACGCCGGCCAGCGAGTTCGCCACGGCCATGCCCAGGTCGTTGTGGCAATGCACCGACCAGATCGCCTTGTCGCTGTTGGGAATGCGCTCGCGCAGCATCTTGATGAAGTTGCCGTACAGCTCGGGGATGGCGTAGCCGACGGTGTCGGGCACGTTGATGGTGGTCGCGCCCTCGTTGATCACGGTTTCGAGCACGCGGCACAGGAAGTCCGGGTCGCTGCGGTAGCCGTCTTCGGGGCTGAACTCGACGTCGGCGATCTGGTTGCGCGCGAAGCGCACGGCCAGCTTGGCCTGCTCATGCACCTCGTCGGGCGACATGCGCAGCTTCTTCTCCATGTGCAGCGGCGAGGTCGCGATGAAGGTGTGGATGCGCCCGCGTGCCGCGCCCTTCAGGGCTTCGGCCGCGCGCGCGATGTCGCGGTCGTTGGCACGCGACAGGCCGCACACCGTCGAGTCCTTGATCGCGTTGGCGATGGCCTTCACGGCCTCGAAGTCGCCGTTCGAACTGGCCGGAAAGCCGGCTTCGATGACGTCGACCCTGAGCCGCTCCAGCAGCTTGGCGATGCGCAATTTCTCGTCGCGCGTCATCGAGGCGCCGGGCGACTGCTCGCCGTCGCGCAAGGTGGTGTCGAAAATAATGAGTTGGTCGGTCATCGTGGATCTCCTTGGTTCGTTCCCACCTTGCGCGTCAGGCTTGTGCCGGTGCGTCAGGCGACTTCAGCCACCGATTGTGCGCTGCGCGCGCCCCGGCCCCTGGCCCGCTGCACCCCCGACACGATCGCCTTCAGCGAGGCCGAGATCACGTTCGCATCGATGCCGACGCCGAACAGCGTCTGCGACTCGTCCACGCGCAGCTCGAGGTAGGCCACCGACTTGGCGTCGGCGCCCGCGCCGATGGCGTGCTGGTGATAGTCCATGACGCGCACCGTGTGGCCGGTGGCCTGGCTCAGCGCCTGCGTGAAAGCGTCGATCGGGCCGTTGCCGCGGCCTTCGATAGCGCGCGTTTCACCGTCCCATGGCAGGTCGCCGCGCAGCACCACCGTGGCCTCGGCGCCCTCGCCTTCTTCCTGGATCACGCGGTGCTGCAGGGCCTTGGCGGTCTCGATGCCGTATTCGTTCACGAAGATCTGCCAGAGGTCGGCAGCGGTGAGCTCCTTGCCGCCGACGTCCATCACACGCTGCACGACCTGCATGAATTCCATCTGCAGGCGGCGCGGCATCTCGAGGCCGTACTCGCTCTCGAGCAGGTAGGCCATGCCGCCCTTGCCCGACTGGCTGTTCACGCGGATCACGGCCTCGTAGCTGCGGCCCACGTCCTTCGGATCGATGGGGAGGTACGGGATGTCCCAGATGTCGCCGTCCTTGCGCGCGGCGAACGCCTTCTTGATCGCGTCCTGGTGCGAGCCCGAGAACGAGGTATAGACGAGGTCGCCAACGTACGGATGGCGCGGGTGTACGGGAATCTGGTTGCAGTGTTCGACCGTGGCGCGGATCTCGTCGATGTTCGAGAAGTCGAGTTCGGGCGAGACACCCTGCGTGTAGAGGTTGAGCGCGACGTTCACGAGGTCGAGGTTGCCGGTGCGCTCGCCGTTGCCGAAGAGGCAGCCTTCGATGCGCTCGGCGCCGGCCATCAAGGCCAGTTCGCCGGCCGCCGTGCCGGTGCCGCGGTCGTTGTGCGGGTGCACGCACAGCACGATCGAATCGCGCCGCGCGAGGTTGCGGTGCATCCACTCGATCATGTCCGCGAAGATGTTCGGCGTGGAATGCTCGACCGTGGTGGGCAGGTTGACGATGCACTTGCGCTCGGGCGTCGGGGCCCAGACCTCGGTGACCGCATCGACCACGCGCTTGGAGAAGACCACGTCGGTGCCCGAGAACATCTCGGGCGAGTACTGGAAGGTCCACTTCGTGTTCGGCTGCTTTGCGGCGAAGTCGTTGAACATGCGGGCATGGCTGCTCGCGAGTTCGACGATCTGGTCTTCGTCCATGCCGAGCACCACGCGGCGCATCACGGGGGCCACCGCGTTGTAGAGGTGGACGATGGCGCGCGGTGCACCTTGCAAGGCTTCGAAGGTGCGTTCGATGAGGTGGTCGCGCGCCTGCGTGAGCACCTGGATCGTCACGTCGTCGGGAATGCGGTCTTCCTCGATGAGCTTGCGCACGAAGTCGAATTCGACCTGCGACGCCGAGGGAAAGCCGACTTCGATTTCCTTGAAGCCGATGGCCACGAGGGTTTCGAACATGCGCATCTTGCGCGCGATGTCCATGGGTTCGACCAAGGCCTGGTTGCCATCGCGCAGGTCCGTCGACAGCCAGATCGGGGCCTTGGTCAGCACGGCATCGGGCCAGGTGCGGTCCTTGAGACCGATCGGGGCGAATGCGCGGTATTTGGCTTGAGGTTGCTTGAGCATGTCGATTTCTCTGTGATGGTTGGAACTCAACCAGCAACCCCAAAAGACAAACGGCCCGTTGCTGGTGCGAACGGGCCGTGATGAAGGATTAGCGCGTGCGCTACCGTCTCCGCCCGTGAGGGAGGGCTAGTAGGGCCAGCAGCGAAATCTTGGTCATGAGGGTTGCGAATGTAGCACAGCCTTCGCGGGCCTGTGAAGGCCCGGGGCTTCTTCAGTTGTGCAGTCCCCGCTCGTCCGGCTCTTCGGTCGACGTGCTGATCACGCTCACCGGCTGGCCCTTGGCCTTGCGCCACGCGTACACCACGTAGCCGCTCAAACCATAGGCCACGAAAAGGCTGAACAGCACGGTCGGCGGATGGATGTTGATGACCGCAATGCCCAGCGCGATCAGCACGATCACGACAAAGGGCACGCTCTTCTTCATCTGGATGTCCTTGAAGCTGTAGAACGGCGCATTGGTCACCATGGTGAGGCCCGCGTACAGCGTGAAGGCGAAGGTGACCCAGGTGATCTGCGTCCACGAGAGGTACAGCACCTCGCCGCCGCGCTTGCCCCATTCGTTGACGAGCCAGATGAAGCCCGCCACCAATGCCGCGGCCGCCGGCGACGGCAGGCCCTGGAACCAGCGCTTGTCGACCACGCCCGTGTTGACGTTGAAGCGCGCGAGCCGCAGCGCGGCACAAGCGCAGTACACGAAGGCGGCGATCCAGCCCCAGCGCCCCAGCCCCTTGAGCGACCATTCGTAGGCGATGAGCGCAGGCGCGGCACCGAACGACACCATGTCGGACAGCGAGTCCATCTGCTCGCCGAACGCGCTTTGCGTGTTGGTCATGCGGGCCACGCGCCCATCGAGGCTGTCGAGCACCATCGCGGCGAACACGCCGAGCGCGGCCAAGTCGAAGCGCGCGTTCATGGCCATCACGACCGAGTAGAAGCCGCCGAACAACGCCGCCAGCGTGAACAGGTTCGGCAGGATGTAGATGCCCTTGCGACGCTTGCGCGGCTGCGCGTCGTCGGGGACGGTGTCGTCATGCATTGAATTGGCCTCCGTCCCTCGTGGGAACTGCCCGATCAGCTATCCATTCGATAGCATCTTGGTCTGTGAATCGCATGCTTCGCAGTGTAGTTCAGGGGACCCGTGCGCTCCCCTTCAAACAAAAGGGCCACCGCGACGGGTGGCCCTCCGAAACAGGGTGCCGAAGCACCTTGTTGGCTCTTGCCTCTGAAGAAGATCAGTTGCGGGTCTGGTCGACCAGCTTGTTCTTCTTGATCCAGGGCATCATCGCGCGCAGCTTTTCGCCGACGACTTCGATCTGATGCTCGGCGTTCAGGCGGCGGCGGCTGATCAGCACCGGCTGGCCGGCAGCGGCTTCGAGCACGAAGCTCTTGGCGTATTCGCCGGTCTGGATGTCCTGCAGGACCTTCTTCATGGCCTTCTTGGTCTCGTCGGTCACGATGCGCGGGCCCGTGACGTACTCGCCGTATTCGGCGTTGTTCGAGATCGAGTAGTTCATGTTGGCGATGCCGCCTTCATAGATCAGGTCAACGATCAGCTTCAGCTCGTGCAGGCATTCGAAGTACGCCATTTCGGGCGCGTAGCCGGCTTCCACCAGCGTTTCGAAACCAGCCTTGATCAGCTCGACCGTGCCGCCGCACAGAACCGCTTGTTCGCCGAACAGGTCGGTTTCGGTTTCTTCGCGGAAGTTGGTCTCGATGATGCCGGCCTTGCCGCCGCCGTTGGCGGTGGCGTAGCTCAGCGCGAGGTCACGCGCCTTGCCGCTCTTGTCCTGGTGCACCGCGATCAGGTGCGGCACGCCGCCACCTTGCGTGTACGTGCCGCGCACGGTGTGACCCGGAGCCTTGGGAGCGACCATCCACACGTCGAGGTCGGCGCGCGGCTGCACGAAACCGTAGTGCACGTTGAAGCCGTGCGCGAAGACGAGCGAAGCGCCCTCCTTGATGTTCGGGGCCACGTCGTTCTTGTAGACGGCGGCGATCTGCTCGTCGGGCAGCAGGATCATGACGACGTCGGCCGACTTCACGGCATCAGCGACTTCAGCGACCTGCAGGCCAGCCTTGCCGACCTTGTCCCACGAAGCGCCGCCCTTGCGCAGGCCGACCACGACCTTGACGCCGCTGTCGTTCAGGTTCTGCGCATGTGCGTGACCCTGCGAGCCGTAGCCGATGATGGCAACCGTCTTGCCCTTGATGAGGCTGAGATCCGCGTCCTTGTCGTAATAAACCTTCATGATGTTCTCCAGATAGATAAGCGAGTTGCAGTGTGTTGTTGTGCCGTTCGTCCTGAGCCTGTCGAAGGGCTCAATGCAGTCCCCGCTCGCGCGGAGGCTTCGACAAGCTCAGCCCGAACGGGCAGCGACTGAGCTCCGAATCATGGTGTCAGACCCGCAGGATGCGTTCGCCGCGCCCGATGCCGCTGGCGCCGGTGCGCACCGTCTCGAGGATGGCGCCGCGGTCGATCGCTTCCAGGAAAGCGTCGTTCTTGCCGTGGTCGCCAGTGAGCTCGATGGTGTAGCTCTTGTCGGTCACGTCGATGATGCGGCCACGGAAGATTTCCGCCATGCGCATCATTTCCTCGCGTTCCTTGCCCACCGCACGCACCTTCACCATCATGAGCTCGCGCTCGGTGTAGGCGCCTTCGGTCAGGTCGACCACCTTCACGACCTCGATGAGGCGATTCAGGTGCTTGGTGATCTGCTCGATCACGTCGTCCGAGCCGTTGGTGACGATGGTCATGCGCGAGAGGCTTGCGTCCTCGGTCGGCGCGACGGTCAGCGATTCGATGTTGTAGCCACGGGCCGAGAACAGGCCCACCACGCGGGAAAGAGCACCCGGCTCGTTTTCCAGCAGCACTGCAATGATGTGTTTCATGTTGGCGTGACTCCTCTTTTCGCCGCCCTCCCCCGTGCACGGTAATGCGCGGGCTTGGCGGGCAATAGATTCGTCAGTAAAGGTTGAACGAACGAATGTTCCGGATCAGAGATCTTCGGAACCCAGCAGCATCTCGGTGATGCCCATGCCGGCCTTGACCATCGGGAACACGTTCTCGGTGGGGTCGGTACGGAAATCCATGAACACCGTGCGGTCCTTGAGCTTGCGCGCCTCGCGCAGCGCCGGCTCCACGTCTTGTGGACGCTCGATCAGCATGCCGACGTGGCCATAGGCCTCGGCGAGCTTCACGAAGTTGGGCAGCGCGTCCATGTAGCTGTGGCTGTAGCGGCCGGAGTATTCGATCTCCTGCCACTGGCGCACCATGCCCAGGTAGCGATTGTTGAGCGAGCAGATCTTGATCGGCGTGTTGTATTGCAAACAGGTGGAGAGCTCCTGGATGCACATCTGCACCGAGCCTTCGCCGGTGATGGTGAACACTTCCGAGTCGGGCTTGGCGAGCTTGATGCCCATGGCGTAGGGAATGCCCACGCCCATGGTGCCCAGGCCGCCCGAATTGATCCAGCGGCGCGGCTCGTCGAAGCGGTAGTATTGGGCGGCCCACATCTGGTGCTGGCCGACGTCCGACGTGATGTACGTGTCGGCGTCCTTGGTCATGTTCCAGAGGGTCTCGACCACGAACTGCGGCTTGATCACGTCCTTGTTGTCGCGGTCGTACTTGAGGCAGTCGCGCGAGCGCCAGCCTTCGATGGTCTTCCACCAGTCGGCCAGCGCGCCGGCATCGGGCTTGGTCGTGCTCTCGCGGATCATCGAGATCAGCTCGGTAAGCACGTCCTTCACGTCACCAACGATCGGGATGTCGACCTTCACGCGCTTGGAGATGCTCGACGGGTCGATGTCGACGTGGATGATCTTGCGTTCGTTCTGCGCGAAGTGCTTCGGGTTGCCGATCACGCGGTCGTCGAAGCGCGCGCCCACGGCCAGCAGCACGTCGCAATTCTGCATCGCGTTGTTGGCTTCGATGGTGCCGTGCATGCCCAGCATGCCCAGGAACTTGCGGTCGCTCGCCGGATAGGCGCCCAGGCCCATCAGCGTGTTCGTCACGGGGTACCCCAGCATGTCGACCAGCGTGCGCAGCTCGTTCGTGGCATTGCCCAGGAGCACGCCGCCGCCGGTGTAGATGTAGGGGCGCTTGGCCGCCAACAGCAGCTGCAGCGCCTTGCGGATCTGCCCGCCGTGGCCCTTGCGCACCGGGTTGTACGAGCGCATCTCGACCTTGTCGGGATAGCCGCTGTACGGGATCTTCTTGAAAGACACGTCCTTCGGCACGTCCACCACCACGGGGCCGGGACGGCCGCTGCGTGCGATGTGGAAGGCCTTCTTCATCGTCATGGCCAGATCCTTCGGATCCTTGACGAGGAAATTGTGCTTGACGATGGGGCGCGTGATGCCGACTGTGTCGCACTCCTGGAAGGCGTCGAGGCCGATCGCGGCCGTCGGCACCTGGCCGGAAATGATCACCATCGGGATCGAGTCCATGTACGCCGTCGCGATGCCGGTGACCGCATTGGTCAGGCCGGGACCCGAGGTCACCAGTGCCACGCCGACTTCGCCGGTGGCGCGCGCATAGCCGTCGGCTGCGTGCACGGCGGCCTGTTCGTGACGCACCAGCACGTGCTGGATGGTGTCCTGCTTGTAGAACGCGTCGTAGATGTAGAGAACCGCGCCACCCGGGTAGCCCCAGATGTACTGGACGCCTTCGGCCTGCAGTGCCTTGACCAGCACTTCAGCGCCCATGAGTTCTTGCGTGGTGTTGCCGGCGCCAGAGGACGCGGCTGCTGCGGAAGCTAGTTCCGCCTTCGAGATTTCCATGATCAACCTTTGTGTTTTTTCGGGAACGAAAAACCTTGGGTGCCCCTTGCCAGCCCTTGTGGGGCCGCGCCAGGACTTGAGGCCAAAGCCATGAGCGGACTGATGTTCCGCCGGACCGTGACCCGTTTGCCTTTTGACTTGCAAGGCGGATTATGACACTACCGGCGCGTTCAGACTCGCTTCAGGTGCCCTGTCTTGGCACAAAGGCATAATCCGCGGCATAAAAACATGAGCGTTCGCCAAACATCCTCCCCACGCGGCGCGTCCCGCCGCCCCCTCTCATTTGGCTACTGAACACGAACTCTCCGACTTCCTGAAAAACGTCGAACGACGGGCCTTCAAGCGCTCGGTCTATCACGTGCGGGACGAAGAAGCGGCCTTGGACATCGTGCAGGACAGCATGATGAAGCTGGCCCAGCACTACGGCGACAAGCCTGCCGAGGAACTGCCGATGCTGTTCCAGCGCATCCTGTCGAACTGCACGCTCGACTGGTTCCGCCGCCAGAAGACCCGCCGCGCGCTTTTTTCCAATCTGAGCGACTTCGAACCGGCCGACAACGGCGAAGATTTCGACCTGCTGGAGAACTTCGTCTCGCCAACCGACTCCAGAGAATCGGAGAGCGCCGAAGACACCACCCGCCGCAGCCAGGTCTTTCACGAAATCGAAGAACAGATCGCGGCTTTGCCCGGCCGTCAACGCGAGGCTTTCCTGATGCGTTACTGGGAGGAAATGGACGTCGCAGAGACGGCCGCCGCAATGGGCTGCTCCGAGGGCAGCGTCAAAACCCATTGTTCGCGAGCTGTCCACGCTCTGAGCAAGGCGCTCAAGGCCAAGGGAATATCGCTATGAACACTAAGGTTCCAACCTCTCAATCCAGCGCAGCAGAAGACCGCTTCGGCCAACGGCTGGCGGCCCGGCTGTCGGACGGCAATCAAGCGTTGCCGCACGACATCAGCGAGCGTCTGCGCGTTGCCCGTTCGCAGGCCGTGGCCGCGCGCAAGCAGGCGCCGCAGTTGCGCACGGCGCCCGTGGCGGTCCAGTCGGGCCACACGGTCACGCTGGGCGGCAGTTGGTGGACGCGCATCGGTTCCGTGGTGCCCCTGATCGCCCTGGTGGCCGGCCTGATCACCATCAGCGTGCTGCAGGACGACGACCGCGCCAGCGAACTCGCCGAGGTCGACTCGGCCCTGCTGACGGGCGACCTGCCGCCCGCCGCCTACACCGATCCCGGCTTCGCCCAATTCCTGAAGTCCGACAGCGCCTCCGACTGAACACCTTGCCCGACCGAATGCGACGCCGCTCCGTTTCCCGTGCGAAAGCCCTGCTTCCGTTGCGCCCGCTCCCGGCGGGCGCCGTCGTTTGGGCGGGTGCGCTGGCAGCCGCCGCCTTCGGCCTGACGCTGGCCGATGCACAGACGCTGCCCGAAGCCGCCAAGCCCGCCACGCACGCCGCAGCCACCAACGGCGCGGCAAGCCCCAAGGCCGTTGCCACGACCAAGCCCCTGTGGAACGAACTGAGCAATGAGCAGCAGCACGCCCTGAAGCCGCTGGCTTCGCACTGGAACACGCTGAACGCCGGCCAGAAGCGCAAGTGGCTGGCCTTGTCGCGCAACTACGCGAACATGCCCGCCGACGACCAGGTCACGCTGCACAGCCGCATGATCGAATGGGCGGCGCTGAGCAACCAGCAGCGCGCCCAGGCCCGCCTGAATTTCGCCGAGGTCAAGCGCGTGCCTGCCGACGAGCGCAAGCTCAAGTGGGAGCAGTACCAGGCGCTGAGCGAAGAAGAAAAACGCAAGCTCGCCGAGAGTGCCCCGCCCAAGCCCCGCGGCGCCGCCTTGCCGGTTCGCCCGGTCTCGTCGCAAAAACTCGTGCCCGTGCCGGCCGTCACGCCGCCCGGGCAGCACACGCCCCGGATCGTGCCGGCCACGCCGCCCACGCCCGTGCTGCCGCCGGCGGCCATCGTCGTGAGTTCGCCGGTGGCGCCGCCTGTCGCCGCGGAACGCCCCGCAGTGCCGGCCAGCACCGTTGTCGCTCCGGCGGCGTCGGCGCCGAGCAGCCTCACGCCGCCGCCGGTGCCCGCCGAAGCCCAGGTGCCGGCGCCGTCCGCGGCCACGGCGCCGGCGGCCTCGCCCTCCGCCCCCTGACCGAAGGTTTCGATGGTTTCCAGTTCGCCCGAGGCCTCGGGACCCGGCCAGTCCGCCTCGCCCTCTTCACCCACCCTCAACGCTCCCGCGGTGCCCGGCCTGTGGCGGCGCATGGCCTGCTGGCTCTATGAAGGCATGCTGCTGTTCGCGGTCGTGTTCGTGTCCGGCTGGCTGTTCAGCACGCTGGGCCAGATGCGCGACGCCATGGACGAACGCCGGCACCTGCTGCAGGCCTTCCTCTTCGTCGTGTTCGGCGTCTACTTCGTCTGGTTCTGGGCCAAGGGCCAGACGCTGGCCATGAAGACCTGGAACATCCGCATCGTCGACCGCCACGGCCGCCCCGTCAGCCAGGGCCGCGCGCTCGCGCGCTACCTGCTGAGCTGGGTCTGGTTCCTGCCCCCGCTGGCCGCCATCGCCCCGTTCAAGCTGTCGGGCGGCGAATCGACCGTCCTGATCTTCGGCTGGGTCGCCATCTGGGCGCTGCTGGCCCGTTTTCACCCCGAGCGCCAGTTCTGGCACGACGCCTGGGCCGGTACGCGGCTCATCACCTCCAAGCCGATGAGCCGCCAATGAGTGCCCTGCCCGACCCCGCCGTGAACCCGCAGAAGGCCCGCAAGGGCTTCGAGCGCGTCTGGCATGCCACCCTGATCTCGCTGCACGGCCTGCGCGCCGGCTGGAGCGAACCAGCGTTCCGCCAGGAAGCCATCCTGTCGATGCTGATGATCCCGGCCGCCTTCTGGCTCGGGCGCAGCTGGGTCGAGGTGGCGTTGCTCGCCGGCAGCGCCATCCTGGTGATGATCGTGGAGCTGCTCAATACGGCGGTGGAAGCCGCCATCGACCGCATCGGCCCCGAATGGCACGACCTCTCTAAGCGCGCGAAGGACATGGGCAGCGCCGCTGTCCTGCTGTCGCTCACGCTGTGCGGCGGCATCTGGGCCGCGGCCCTGTGGCAACGCTTCGTGTCATGAGCGGGTCCGCCGCCTGCGGCATGATTGCAGGATGACCCCTGAATTTTCGATTTGCGTGTATTGCGGCTCGCGCCCCGGCGAGCGCCCCGAGTTTTCCCAGGCCGCCCAGGCCGTGGGCCAGTGGATCGGCAGCCACAACGGCCAGCTCGTCTACGGCGGTGGCCGCACCGGCCTGATGGGCACGGTGGCCGAGGCCACCCGCCAGGCCGGCGGCCGCGTCGTCGGCATCATTCCCAAGGCCCTGGTCGACAAGGAACTGGCCAACCCCCTGTGCGACGAGTTGCACGTCGTCGACACCATGCACGAGCGCAAGGCCATGATGGGCGAGCGCGCCGACGCCTTCCTCGCGATGGCGGGCGGCATCGGCACCTTCGAAGAACTGTTCGAGATCTGGACCTGGCGCCAGCTCGGCTACCACGACAAGCCGACCGGCATCCTCAACACCGCCGGCTACTACGACGGCCTGCTGAGCTTCCTGGCGCACAGCGTGCGCGAGGGTTTCATGGGCGAATGGCAGATGGACCTGGTGCGCACCGGCACCGACGTGCCCGAACTGCTGACCGCACTGCGCGCCGAAGTCCCCCTGCACCCCCGCGACGACAAGCTCTCAGAAAACCTCTGACCCGAAAGCCCCAGGAGCCTCGGGGCCCCATTCCAGCGAACACCGAGGAACCGGCTCCGCCGGGCCTCAGGTGTTGCCCCCGGTAGGGGGTTGGCGAAGCGACACGAAGTGCGCGTAGCCTGGGGGAGAACGCAGTGCACGACACGAAGTGCGCGCAGCCTGGGGGCGAGCTCTAAACTGCGTTTTCGTTTTCTTCGCCGGTGCGGATGCGCACGATGCGCTCCACCTCGGTCACGAAGATCTTGCCGTCGCCGATCTTGCCGGTGCGCGCCGAGCTCACGATGGCCTCGATGCAGCGCTCCACGTCGCTCTCGTTGACGACCACTTCGACCTTCATCTTGGGCAGGAAGTCGACCACGTACTCGGCGCCGCGGTACAGCTCGGTGTGGCCCTTCTGGCGGCCGAAACCCTTGACCTCGGTCACCGTGAGGCCGGTGACACCCACCTCGGCGAGGGCTTCGCGCACGTCCTCGAGCTTGAAGGGTTTGACGATGGCGGTGATCTGCTTCATGGTTTTTGTGCTCCGGCGGTTTCGTTGAACTTGCTGGTGATAGGGTAACGCCAATCCTTGCCGAAGCTTCGGTGGGTGACCCGGATGCCTACGGGCGCCTGGCGCCGCTTGTATTCGTTGATCCTGATGAGCCGCGCAACCCGCTCGACCACCGCGCGGTCGTAGCCCGCGGCAATGATCTCGTCGATGCCTTCATCGTCCTGCATGTAGCGTGCCAGGATGCCGTCCAGCACGTCGTAGGGCGGCAGGCTGTCCTGGTCGGTCTGGTCGGGGCGCAGCTCGGCGCTCGGGGGGCGCGTGATGATGCGCTCGGGAATCGGCGCCGCGCCGGTGCCGTACGGGTCGTGGGCATTGCGCCAGCGCGCCAGCGCGAACACCGTGGTCTTGAGCAGGTCCTTGATGACCGCGAAGCCGCCCGCCATGTCGCCGTAGAGCGTGCAATAGCCGGTGGCCATCTCGCTCTTGTTGCCGGTGGTCAGCACGATGGCGCCGAACTTGTTCGACAGCCCCATGAGCAGCGTGCCGCGGATGCGGGCCTGGATGTTCTCCTCGGCCGTGTCTTCCGGCCGGCCCGCGAACTCCCCGGCCAGCGCGGCCTTGAAGGACTCGAAGGTGTCCTTGATCGAAATCTCGTCGTAGCGCACGCCCAGCCGGCCGGCCATGTCGCGCGCGTCGATCCAGCTGATGTCGGCCGTATAGGGCGACGGCATCATCACCGCGCGGACCTTGTCCTTGCCCAGCGCGTCCACCGCGATCGCGAGCACCAGCGCCGAGTCGATGCCGCCCGACAGCCCCAGGATCGCGCCCGGAAAGCCATTCTTGCCGATGTAGTCGCGCACGCCGAGCACCAGCGCGTCCCACAGCTGCGCCTCGGCGTCGCGCGGCGCGGCAATGGCCGACGGGTCGGCCACGACGGCGACGCCGCCCTGCGCCCCGCGCGCGAGCTCCATGAAGACCAGCCGCTCGCGAAAGCTCTCGGCCTGCGCGGCCAGCGCGCCGTCGGCCTGCAGCGCGAACGAGGCGCCGTCGAACACCACCTCGTCCTGCCCGCCCACCAGGTGCGCGTAGACCAGCGGCAAGCCCACGGCGCGTGCGCGGTCGGCCATGCGCGCCACGCGCTCGCCTTCCTTGCCGACGTGGTACGGCGAGGCGTTGATCACCGCCAGCACCTCGGCGCCGCCGGCGCGCGCCAGCTCGGCCGGCGCATCGAACCAGGCGTCCTCGCAGATCAGCAGGCCGACGGACACGCCGCCCGCCTCGAACACGCAGGTGCCCTGCCCCGGCGTGAAGTAGCGGCGCTCGTCGAACACCTGGTAGTTCGGCAGTTCGCGCTTGGCGTAGGTTTCGAGGATGCGGCCTTCCTTGAGGACGCTGGCCGCGTTGTGGCGCAACTGCACGGCCACAGATCGGCTGCGCAGGCTGCCGCCGCTGGGATGCCCCACCACCACGACCATGTCTTTGAGGTCGGCCAGCGCGGCGGCGATGCCTTTCACGGCATCATCACAGGCTTCGGTGAAGGCGGGACGGAGGAGCAGGTCCTCCGCCGCATAGCCGGCAATCGAGAGTTCGGGTGTCAGCAGAAGGCGCGCGCCTTGCGCGTAGGCCTCGCGTGCGGCGCCGACGATCTTCTGCGCATTGCCGACGAGGTCGCCCACCACAAAATTGAGTTGCGCGATGGCGAGCTTGAGCGTCATACAGAAGGAAGAAAAAGGCTTGAACGATTATGTCATTCGGGTTCTGGCGTCGCCGTCGGACATCGACCCGCAAGCCTGGAACGCCCTGCTCGCCGCGCAGCCCGAGCCCTCGCCCTTCATGCGCCACGAATACCTCGCGGCGATGCACGACAGCGGCAGCGCCTCGCCCGAGCGCGGATGGACGCCGCAGTTCGTCACGCTGTGGCGCGGCGAGGTGCTCGAAGCCGCCTGCGCGCTCTACCTCAAGGACCATTCCTACGGTGAGTACGTCTTCGACTGGGCCTGGGCCAACGCCTACGAGCAGCACGGGCTGGCCTACTACCCGAAGGCCGTGGTGGCGGTGCCCTTCACCCCCGTGCCCGGCGCCCGGCTGCTGGCACGCGACGCGCAAAGCCGCACGCTGCTGGTGCAGGCGTTGGTGGCCGTCTGCAAGGAACAGGAACTTTCGTCTTTGCATCTGCTGTTCGGCGCCGACGCGGATATCGCCGCATGCACCGAAGCCGGGCTGATGCTGCGCCATACGGTGCAGTTCCACTGGACGAACGTGGCCCCCACGCTCGGCACTGACGTGTCCTCGCTGCCCCCCGAGGGGGCGCGTTTCGCCTTGGGGCGGCCCAGCGGCGAAACCGAACCCGGCTACACCAACTTCGACGCCTTCCTCGCCAGCCTCTCGCACGACAAGCGCAAGAAGATCCGCCAGGAGCGCCGCAAGGTCGCCGAGGCCGGCGTCAGCTTCCGCTGGTCGCGCGGCACTGACATTGCCGCCGCCGACTGGGATTTCTTCTACCGCTGCTACGAGCGCACCTACCGCGAGCACGGCAACCCGCCCTACCTCACGCGAGATTTCTTCCAGCGCATGGCCGACACGTTGCCCGAGGCGTGGCTGCTGTTCGTGGCGGAGCGCGACGGGCGCCCCATCGCGACCAGCCTGATCGCGCTCTCCACCGACGAGGCCCAGCCGCTGGTGGCCTACGGCCGCTACTGGGGCGCGCTGGAGCGCGTCGACTGCCTGCACTTCGAGGCCTGCTACTACCAGCCCATCGCCTGGTGCATCGCGCACGGCGCGGTGCGCTTCGAAGGCGGCGCGCAGGGCGAGCACAAGATGGCCCGCGCGCTGATGCCGGTGCGCACCACCAGCGCCCACTGGCTCGCGCACCCGTCGTTCGCGGACGCGGTCGAGCGCTTCCTCGAGCGCGAAGGCGCTGGCATCGAGAACTACATGGACCACCTCGGCGAGCGCAGCCCGTTCAAGGCCGCCTGAGCGGCGCTGCGGTGCCGGGGGCTGCTATAAAGCCGCCCGGCACTCAAACAACCACACACAACACACAGGGAGCACCGATGCCATTCGTCGGACTGGGACTGCACATCCTCATCGCGCTGTACTTCGCCGTGCATGCCATGCGCCACGGCAAGCAGATGTACTGGCTCATCATCCTCTTCAGCTTTCCGCTGCTCGGCAGCATCGTGTACTTCGTGGTCGAGTACCTGCCGGCCTCGCGCATGCAGCGCACCGCGGGCAAGGTGGCGAACGCGGCCATCGGCTTCATCGACCCCGAGCGCGAGTACCGCGCCGCCGCCGAGGCTTACGACCTCGCGCCCACGGCGCAGAACAAGCTGCGCCTGGCCAAGGCGGCGCTGGACCGCGGCCAGGCGGCCGATGCCGTCGGGCACTACCGTGACGCGCTGAAAGGCCCCTTCGCCTCCGACCCCGAGCTGCAGTTCGGCCTGGCCAGCGCGCTGGTCGCCGAAGGCAGCCCGGCCTCGGCCCGCGAAGCCTCGCAGGCACTGCAGAGCCTGCGCGCCACGCGCGACGACTACCGCAAGGATGAGGTCGCCGTACTGAACGCCCGCGCGCTGGCCGCCGAGGGCCGCACGCCGGAAGCGCGCGAGGCCTTCGAGGCGGCGCTGAGCACCTACAACACGGTGGAAACGCGCGCCCGCTACATCGCGTGGCTGGCGCAGCAAGGCGACACCGCCGGTGCGCAGCGCCATTGGAACGAGCTGCAGCAGGCGGCGCGCCACTGGAACGCGCATGCGCGAGGCGTCAACCGCGAGTGGATGCGGCTGGCCGGGGATGCGGTCCGGGGCTGACGGCCCGGAGCCTCCAGGCCGTTTCTTTCAAGCGAAAGAAATTACTTCTTGTACGCGGCGATGCCGTCGAGAACTTCCTTCTTGGCGGCGTCGATGCCTTCCCAGCCCAGCACCTTGACCCACTTGCCGGCTTCCAGGTCCTTGTAGTGCTCGAAGAAGTGGCTGATGGCCTTCAGGCGCATCGGGTTCACGTCGTCGACCGACTTCCAGTGGCTGTAGATCGGCAGCACCTTGTCGGTGGGCACGGCCAGCACCTTGCCGTCGACGCCGGCTTCGTCTTCCATCATCAGGATGCCCAGGGGGCGGCAGGGCACGACCACGCCCGGCAGCAGCGGGTACGGGGCGATCACCAGCACGTCGACCGGGTCGCCGTCGCCCGACAGGGTCTGCGGCACGTAGCCGTAGTTGGCCGGGTAGTACATGGCCGTCGTCATGAAGCGGTCCACGAAGATCGCGCCCGATTCCTTGTCGACTTCGTACTTGATCGGGTCGGCGTTCATCGGGATTTCGATCACGACATTGAAGGCGTCGGGGACGTTCTTGCCGGGGGAGACTTTGTCGAAGGACATGACGTTTTTCGAGTAGTTGAAAAGTATGAGACGGATGGGGACAAACCCGGAGTTTACTTTCCGTGTCACGGACCGGTCGCACGCGTGTGTGTTTTTGCCTGTAAATTGCAAGCGTTGGCCAATCGGCTCCGCACCTCCGGTGCAGTGAGCTTCGAGGAAGCAACGCGGCGGAGAACATGGTCCCGTACGCGTTGCGCGCAGGGCCCAGGCTGTCCGTCTCCACAAGTCACAACGAACGAATGGAGAAGCAAAGCATGAGCGGCAACACCCCCCTGATTCTTGCCATCGTCTGCGGCCTGGTGGCCGTGGGCTACGGTTTCTGGGCCCGAAGTTGGATTCTCGCCAAGGACCCGGGCAACGCCCGGATGCAGGAAATCGCCGCGGCCATCCAGGCCGGCGCCTCGGCCTACCTCGCCAAGCAGTACACCACCATCGCGGTGGTGGGCGTGGTGCTCGCGGTGCTCATCGCCCTCTTCCTCGACCTGACCACGGCCGCCGGCTTCGTGGTCGGCGCGGTGCTCTCGGGCGCCTGCGGCTTCATCGGCATGAACGTGTCGGTGCGCGCCAATGTGCGCACCGCGCAAGCCGCGACCAAGGGCATCGGCCCGGCGCTCGACGTGGCGTTTCGCGGCGGCGCCATCACCGGCATGCTGGTGGTGGGCCTGGGCCTGCTGGGCGTGACGGGCTTCTACTGGTTCCTGGCCGGCAGTGCGCCGAAGGCGGACCACAGCCTGGCGGCCATCCTCAATCCGCTGATCGGCTTTGCCTTCGGCTCCTCGCTGATCTCGATCTTCGCGCGCCTGGGCGGTGGCATCTTCACCAAGGGCGCTGACGTCGGTGCCGACCTGGTGGGCAAGGTCGAAGCCGGCATTCCGGAAGACGACCCGCGCAACCCGGCCGTGATCGCCGACAACGTGGGCGACAACGTCGGCGACTGCGCCGGCATGGCGGCCGACCTGTTCGAGACCTACGCCGTGACGCTGATCGCCACCATGGTGCTGGGCGCGCTGATGGTCACGGCGGCGCCGCTGGACGCGGTGCTGTACCCACTCGCGCTGGGCGGCGTGTCGATCATCGCGTCGATCATCGGCTGCTTCTTCGTGAAGGCCTCGCCGGGCATGGTCAACGTGATGCCGGCGCTCTACAAGGGCCTGGCGGTGGCGGGCATCCTGTCGCTGATCGCGTTCTGGTTCGTGACCAGCTGGATCATTCCGGACAACGCCATTGCCGCGAGCGGCAGCCAGCTGAAGCTGTTCGGCGCCTGCTTCGTGGGCCTGGCGCTCACGGCCGCGCTGGTGTGGGTCACCGAGTACTACACCGGCACGCAGTACAAGCCCGTGCAGCACATCGCGCAAGCGTCGACCACCGGCCACGGCACCAACATCATCGCGGGCCTGGGCGTGTCGATGCGTTCGACGGCCTGGCCGGTGATCTTCGTGTGCATCGCGATCCTGGCCTCCTACGCCCTCGCGGGCCTGTACGGCATCGCGGTGGCCGCGACGTCGATGCTGAGCATGGCCGGCATCGTGGTGGCGCTGGACGCCTACGGTCCCATCACCGACAACGCCGGCGGCATCGCCGAGATGAGCGAGCTGCCCGCCAGCGTGCGCGACATCACCGACCCGTTGGACGCGGTGGGCAACACCACCAAGGCCGTGACCAAGGGCTACGCGATCGGCTCGGCCGGCCTGGCCTCGCTGGTGCTCTTTGCCGACTACACCCACAAGCTGGAAAGCTTCGGGCTGAACATCAGCTTCAACCTGAGCGACCCGATGGTGATCGTGGGCCTGTTCATCGGCGGCCTGATCCCCTACCTCTTCGGCGCGATGGCCATGGAGGCCGTGGGCCGCGCGGCCGGTGCGGTGGTGGAAGAAGTGCGCCGCCAGTTCCGCGAGATCCCCGGGATCATGGAAGGCACCGGCAAGCCCGAGTACGGCAAGGCCGTGGGCATGCTGACCGGCGCGGCCATCAAGGAAATGATGATCCCGTCGCTGCTGCCGGTGGTGGTGCCGATCCTGGTCGGCCTGGTACTGGGACCGAAGGCGCTGGGCGGCCTGCTGATGGGCACCATCGTCACCGGCCTGTTCGTCGCCATCAGCATGTGCACGGGCGGCGGTGCGTGGGACAACGCCAAGAAGTACATCGAGGACGGCCACCACGGCGGCAAGGGCTCCGAGGCGCACAAGGCGGCCGTCACCGGCGACACCGTGGGCGACCCGTACAAGGACACGGCCGGCCCGGCGGTGAACCCGCTGATCAAGATCATCAACATCGTGGCGCTGCTGATCGTGCCGCTGGTGGTCAAGTTCCACGCCGGCGATGCGGCCGCGGCCGTGCCGACCAAGGTCGAGACGCCGCCTGCAGCCACCGCACCCGCCGCGATGGCGCCGGCAGCCACGCCGGCCGCCACCCTCGCCTCGGCGGCCGTGGTGGCCACCGAAGCCGCGGCGGTGAAGGTCGAGAACGGCATCGTGAAGTTCTACTTCGCGAGCGCCAGCGCCGAGGTCGCGCCCAACGCCAAGGAGGCGCTGTCGGATGTCATCAAGGCCGTGCAGAGCGGCAGCACCGTGCTGGTGAGCGGCTACCACGACGCCAGCGGCGACGCGGCCAAGAACGCCGAGCTGGCCAAGCAGCGCGCGATGGCCGTGCGCGACGCCATCAAGGCGGCGGGCGCGCCCGAGGACAAGATTGAACTCGCCAAGCCCGAGCAGTCGCAGGCCGACGGGCCGGCCTCGGAAGCGCGCCGCGTCGAAGTGAAAGTGAAGTCCTGACATGCCCACGCCCGCCCGGCTCGAAGCCTTCATTGCCGCCGTCGAAGGCGGCGCGCATGCCCAGGTCATCGAAGATTTCTACACCGAAGACGCCACCATGCGCGAGAACCAGGCCGAGCCGCGGCGCGGGCGCAGCACGCTCGTTGCGCAGGAAAGCGCCGTGCTCGCGCGCACCGAGTCGGTGGCGTCGACCTGCGTGCGGCCGGTGCTGGTGAACGGCGACCACGTCGCCATCCACTGGATCTTCGAGTTCGTCTTCAAGGGCGGCGGCCGCATGCGCATGGAAGAGATCGCCTGGCAGCGCTGGGACGGCGAGCGCATCGCCGAAGAACAGTTCTTCTACGACCCGGCGCAGCGCAAGCCGGGCTGAGGATGCCCAGCCCGGACCGCGCGATCCGGGCTGGTTTTATGCAACATTTTCGATGTAACATTGAAACTGTCACATGAACGCATCCGCCGCTACACCCGATTCCACCGCCTTGCAGGACCTCTCCATCGAGGCCCTGGCGGCGCGCACGGGCGTCACGGTGCGCAACATTCGCGCCTACACCACGGGCGGCCTGCTGCCGCCGCCGCGGCTGCAGGGCCGGCTCGGCCTGTACGGCCCCGACCACGTCCAGCGCCTGGCGCTGATCCGCGAACTGCGCGAACAGGGCTTCGGCATCGAGGCGATCCGCCGCATCTTCACGCGCGCGCCGGCCTCCACCTGGCCCGACCTGCTGGCCGTGGCGCGCTCGGTGTCGGGCAGCCTGTTCGCCGAAGAAACGCCCGTGGTGGTGTCGGCCCAGGCGCTGGCCACCAAGTGGCAGGGCCAGATGACGCCCGCCCTGCTCGGCCGCGCCACCCGCGCCGGCCTCATGCGCGAACTGCCCGACGGCCAGGTGCAGGTGCTGAGCCCGGCGCTCGGCCAGGTCGCCGAACAGCTGGCCGCGCTCGGCCTGCCGCTCGAAGCGGTCATCGGCATGCAGGAAACCATGGTGCGCACGCTGCGCACCGTGGCGCGGCGCTGGCTGCGCACGCTGGCCGACAGCCTGCTTTCCGGCGACACCCTCGATGCCGGCCGCGCCGCGCAGCTGCTCGAGAAAGCACGGCCGTTGGCCACCGGGGCGGTGCAGGCCGCCTTTCCCGTGATCCTGCAGCAGGAGCTCGACGCCCTGCTGCACAAGACCGCCTGATGCCGATGACACGACCTCGCCTCGCCCTTCTTCCGTCCCTGCTGCTGTTGCCGGCCTTCCTCGGCGGCGCGGCTTTCGCGCAGCAGCAGGCCCGCGGCGACACCACCTCCACGCTGGCGCTGAGCTTCGACGCCGCGCGCCAGCGCATGGTCGAGCGCTCCGACAAGCTGGCCGCCGCGCGCATCGCCGTCGAAGCCAAGGAACTGCAGAGCGAAGGCGTCAAGCGCCTGGGCGGGCCGGTGGTCAGCATCTCGGGGCTGGCCTATGCGTACAACGCGAACCTGAACCTCGACCTCGACCCGCTCAACCAGAAGCTCGGCCAGATCGGCTCGTCGCTGCCGCCGTCGATCCAGAGCTTCGTCTCGCGCGTGCCGATTCCGCAGCTGCCCAACAGCTACACGCTGAACCGCCACGACACCGGCGCCAACGCCTCGGTGTCGGCCGTGTGGCCGCTCTACCTGGGCGGCGCGACCGACGCGGTGCGCGGCTTCGTCTCGGCGCAGGCGCGCGAGGCCCAGGCCGATGCCGAACAGGCCGGCCACGAGGTCGACACGCTGCTGGTGCAGCGCTACTTCGGCGCCCAGCTCGCGCAGCGCGCGGCCACGCTGCGCCTGCAGGCCGAACGCACCATCGCGCAGCACGACGCGGCGGCGCAGAAGATGCTCGTGGCCGGCGTCATTTCGCGCGTCGAGCGGCTGCAGGCCAGCGCCGCGTACGAAGAAGCGCGCCGCAACGCCCGCAAGGCCGAGAACGACGCCGCGCTGGCGAGCGTGGCCCTGGCGCGCACGGTGCGCGCCGAAGGCAGCGTCACGCCGCAGACGCCGCTGTTTCTCATCAGTGCGCCGATCGAACCGCTCGGCCACTTCATCGATGCGGCGCTCACGCGGCATCCGGGCCTGGGCAAGGTCGCGGCCAAGAAGGCGCAGGCCGAGCAGCTGCACGAAGGCGAAGAGGCCCTGCGCCGCCCGCAGGTCGTCGCTTTCGGCACGCGCGAGATCAAGAGCGGCAACGCCGACTGGGTGGCCGGCCTCGGCGTGCGCTGGACGCTGTACGACTCGGTCGACCGCAACGCGCTGTCGGCCGCCTCGCACAAGCAGGTCGAACAGGCCGAGCGCACCGACCTGCAGGCGCGCAGCGACATCTCGCTGCTGGTCGAACGCAACTGGCGCGCGCTGGACAACGCGCGCCGCCAGTACCTCGAGATGAAAGTCTCGGTCGAACTCGCGCAAGAGGTGGTCAAGCTGCGCACCGCCGGGCTGCGCGAAGGCACCAGCACCACGCTCGACCTGATCGACGCCGAGACCAACCAGGCCAAGGTGCTGACCGAACGCGCGCAGGCCGCCAACGACTACGTGCAGGCGCTCGCGCAGCTGCTCGAGAGCGCGGGCCTGTCCGAGACTTTTTCCGACTACATCGCGCGCGCCGACGTGAAGGTGAACTGACCATGATGAGTGCCAAGACCCGCCGACTGATCGCCATCGCCGCCGCACTGCTCGTGCTGGTGCTGCTCGTCTGGGGCTTCTGGCGCGCCGCGCAGCCGGCGCCCGAGGTGTTCCAGGGCCAGATGGAAGCGCGCGAGACCGACGTGGCCGGCAAGGTCACGGCCCGCATCGCCGAAGTGGCGGTGAAGGAAGGCGACCGCATCCAGGCCGGCGCCCTGCTGGTGCGCATGGACAGCCCCGAGGTGCGCGCCAAGCTGGCGCAGGCCACCGCCGCCGAGCAGGCCGCGCAGGCCGTGGCCGACAAGGCGCAGAACGGCGCCCGTCCGCAGGAGATCGAAATGGCGCGCATGCAATGGCAGCGCGCCGAGACCGCCGCCCAACTCGCGCAGACGTCGTTCCGGCGTGTCGACGGCCTGGCACGCGACGGCCTCGTGGCCGACCAGAAGCGCGACGAAGCCGAAGCCAACTGGAAGGCCTCGCGCGACGCCGCCGTGGCGGCCAAGGCGCAGTACGACATGGCGCGCACCGGCGCCCGCCCCGAGGACAAGGCCGCCGCCAACGCACAGGCGCGGCAGGTGGCCGGCGTGGTCGCCGAGGTGGAAGCCGCGAAGGCCGAGACCGAGCTGCGCAGCCCGGTCGGCGGCGAGGTGGCCAAGGTGCTCGCCAAGGTCGGCGAACTCTCGCCGCAGGGCGTGGCCGTGGCCACGGTGGTCGACCTGAACGACCAGTGGGTGGTGCTCAACGTGCGCGAAGACCGGCTGTCCCGCTTCGCGCTCGACAAGGAATTCGACGCCCGCCTGCCCGCCCTGCCCGAGGACCGGCGCACCGCCCGCTTCAAGGTCTACTACAGCGGTGTGCTGCCCGACTTCGCCACCTGGCGCGCCACGCGCGGCGGTGCCGGCTTCGACGTGCGCACCTTCGAGGTCCGCGCCCGGCCGCTCAAGCCGATCGAAGGCGCGCGCCCCGGCATGAGCGTTCTGGTCGACTGACGCCGCGCCCGCCATGAGCCTGCGCGGCTTTTCCACCGCCAGCGCCCGGCGCGAATTCGCGCTGCTGCGCACGCGTCCGTGGGACCTGGCCATGATCTCGTGGGTGCCGCTGCTCGCGGTGTTCCTGATCTGGTGGATCTTCTCGGCCGGCCTGCCCGAGCGCCTGCCGATCGGCGTGCTCGACCAGGACCACTCCGCCCTCTCGCGCCAGCTGGTGCGCTTCCTGGACGCCACGCCGGGCCTGCGCGTGGCGCAGCGGTACGCAGACGAAGGCGAGATGCAGCGCGCGCTCACCAGCGGCGCTGTCGATGCGGCGGTGCAACTGCCGCGCGACCTGAGCCGCGATGTCAAGCAGGGCCGCGTTGGCCAGATCGTGTTGTTGCACAACGCGCAGCTGGGCACGCATTCGAGCCTGATCCAGCGCGACGTGCGCACCGCCGTCGCCACGGTGTCGGCCGGCGTCGAGCTCGCGGTGCGCAACAAGCGCGGCGAGTCGATGAAGGCCGCGCGCGTGAGCATGGACCCGGTCAAGGCCAGCATGGTGGCGCTGTTCAACACCTCGACCGACTACGAGCAGTTTCTCGGTGCCGCGCTCATTCCGGCGCTGCTGCACATCCTCGCGATGACGGCCGGCGCCTGGGCCGTGGGCCGCGAGCTGCGCGACCGCAGCCTCGGCGGCTGGCTCGGCGCCGCACCGCGCTGGCCCGAGGCGCTGGCCGCGCTGACGGGCAAGCTGGCGCTGCCGTTCGCGAGCCTGTCGGCGGTGGGCCTGGCCGCCATGCTGTGGATCACGGCCGGCCGCGGCTGGCACCCGGTCGGCTCGGTGGGATGGACGCTGTTCGCGCTGATGGTGTTCCTGGCGCTGTCGATCGCGCTCGGTGCCTTCGTGGCCAGCCTCACGCGCTCGCTGCGCACCGCGCTGTCGGCCACCGGCTTCATCACGGCGCCGGCCTTCGCATTCGGCGGCGTGGGCTTTCCGCTGGTCGCCATGCCGGTGCTCGCACAGCTGTGGGCCGGCTTGCTGCCCTACACGCACTACATCCGCGTGCAGATGGAGCAGCTGCAGATGGGCGCACCCGTGGCCTACTCGGCCGCCACGCCGCTGTGGATGGTGGTGGGCACTGCCGTGCTGCTGGCCGTGTCGGCCACGCTGCTGGTGCGTGCGGCCGGTGCGCCCGAGACGTGGGGAGGCCGCTGATGAGCACGCGCATCCCAGGCTTCGCCGACGCCTGGCGCGACACCGCCCTCGGCGTGCTGCGCGACAAGGGCGTGCTGCTGATCATGCTGCTCGCGCCCATCATCTACGGCTTCTTCTACCCGTGGCCCTACGGCACGCAGGCCGTCACGCGGGTGCCGGTGGCGGTGGTCGACCAGGACCATAGCGGGCTGTCGCGGCAGATCGCGCGCTTCGCCATGGCCAGCCCGCGGCTGGATGTGCGTATGGTCACGTCCGACGTGCACGAGGCGCAGCAGGCGCTGTGGCGCGGCGAGATCGAAGGCTATGCGCTGCTGCCAAAGGACCTCAAGCGCAACGTGCTGCGCGGTACGCCGGCGGTGGTGAGCATCGAGGGCAACGGCGCCTATGCGCTGCTGAACAAGGCGGTGCTGTACGGCTTCTCCGAAGCGGTGGGCACGGTGTCGGCCGGCATCGAGATCCGCAAGCTGCAGGCCGGCGGCCAAAGCGCGGTCCAGGCCGCGCGCAGCCGCAGCCCGCTCAACACGCAACTGGTGGCGCTGTTCAACCCGACCGAGGGTTACGGCAGCTACGTGGTGCCGGCGGTGGCGCTGCTGATCCTGCAGCAGACGCTGCTGATGGGCGCCGCGATGCTGGCCGGCACCTGGGCCGAGGCCGGCCGGCTACGCGCCGGCATGGGCGCGTGGCTGGGGCGGCTGGGCGCGCTGTCGGGCTTCGGCGTGCTGAGCGGCCTGTTCTATTTCGGCTGGGTGTTCTTCCTGCAGGACTACCCGCGCGGCGGCAATCCGTTCGGGGCGCTGGTGCTTCTGCTGTTCTACGTGCCTGCGATCTGCGTGCTCGGTCTGCTGCTGGGCTGCTGGTTCCGCGACCGCGAGCGTGCGTTGCAGGTGCTGCTCTTCACTGCGCTGCCGATGGCCTTTCTCTCGGGCTTCTCGTGGCCCGTCGAGGCCCTGCCCGCGCCCCTGCAGGCGCTGCGCTGGCTGTTCCCGAGCACGGCGGGCATCCAGGCTTCGCTGCGGCTCAACCAGATGGGGGCGCCGCTGCACGACGTGCTGCCGTACCTCGGGGCGCTGGCAGCGATGGTTATAGCGGGACTGCTCGTGCTGTGGGCTGCGGCCACGCCGCGCCAGAACGAACGCGACTAGCGCCGGCTGTCGGCCGCCACGGCGCGCACCAGCCGCGTGGCGGGCGCCACCAACTCGCGCAGGTCGCCCACGCGGTCCTGCTCGATGGCCTGCAGCACCAGTTCATTGATGCCCCCCACCACCGTCATCGCCATCTGGCTGCTCATGTGCGCCGCGGGCACCTCACCTGAATCGCTGCTGTTGATCGCCACCTGGATGAAGTTGGCGATCTCGCCGTTCACGCGCCGCCGCGCCGCCAGGCCCGGCAGGCCCAGCCCGAGGATTTCGACGAACAGCGTGCGCAGCAGCACAGGGTCTTGGGCGAGGTAGTCCATGTAGGCGGTCATCGCCTGCTCCACCTGCGTGTGCCAGGGCTGGGCCGGGTCGAAGGCCTCGCTCACGGCCTGCAGGCCGAGCCGGCTGGCCGTTTCGTACAGCGCGATCAGGCACTCGGTCTTGGTGCTGAAGTGCTCGTAGAACGTGCGCCGCGACACGGCCGCCTCGCGCACGATGTCGGCGATGGTGGTGTCGGCGTAGCCCTTGGCCGCCACGGCATGCGCCATGCCCTGGAGCAGCCGCGCGTAGTGCTCGCTGGGCGCGCCTTCGGCGGCATCGGGCGTGGCGGTTTTGTCGATGGTGGCAGTCATGTGCGATTCATTTTCCTACGCCTTGGTACTTGACAGTACCAGTTCACAATTGCACCATGGCGACACGCGGTACGGAGTTGTACCAACTTTTACCCACGAACTCAGGAATTGCCCCCCATGACCGAACTCGTTGTCCGCCGCCTGCTGATCGACCTGCAACCGCCCTTCTCGCACGACTGGTGCGGCGGCGATGCCTTCTCGACCGCCTTCTTCAACGCCTTGTCGATGAGCTTCCCCTTCGGCGAGCAGTTCTTCATCGACGCCGTGCGCGACGCCATGGCCACGCTGCCGCCCGAGGTGCAGGAACGCCACCGCGCCGACGTGCGCGGCTTCATCGGCCAGGAGGCGACGCACCGGCGCATCCATTCGCTGTTCAACGCGCACCTCGAGCAACAAGGCCTGGTCGATCGCTGGACCGCGCGCGCCAGCCAGCGCATGGAACTGATGGACGGCGCCGATCCGCGCCATGCGCTGGCCGTGACGGCCGCCACCGAGCACTTCACGGCGATGTTCGCCGAGTGGCTGCTGGCCCGCCCCGAGATCCTCGACGGCGCCGAGCCCCGGCTGCGCACGATGTGGCTGTGGCACAGCGCGGAAGAGCTGGAGCACAAGAGCGTGGCCTTCGACATCTACAAGGCCGCGGGTGGCTCCGACGAATGGCGCACGCGCTGGTTCCGCCGCGTGACGGTGATGTTCCTCGGCGACCTGATGCGCCAGACGGTCGACAACCTGCGGCATGAAAAGCAATTGTGGAAGTGGGCCACCTGGAAGAGCGCCGCGCGCATCCTGCTGGGCCGCGGCGGCCTGCTGCGGGGCAATCTCGCGGGCTGGCGCCAGTACCTGCGCAGCGACTTCCACCCCGACCAGCAGGACAGCAGCCTCTCGGCACGCTGGCTGGCCGACAACGGCGCGCAGTTCACGCCCGTGGGCGCGCCTGCGGCCACGTCGGCCTGAGTTCGTCAGTAGATGCTGGCGCGGTGCGGGCTCAGCGCGCCCGCCTGCGTTGGCTGCCCGTCGGCGCGCAGCGTGAGGTCGTGCAGCGTGTCGAAATCGGACGGCGCGTCGGGCACGCGCATCACCACTTCGAGTTCGTGCATGGACGCCACCCAGCGGCCGGCCGGCGATTCGGCCGGTTCGTCATTGGCGAACACGCCGTCGCGGATGTAGAGCGTTTCGCCTTCGGGGCGTTCGCCGTGCAGCTCGATCAGGCGTGCGATCGAGAAGTTGTAGGTCACGAGTTTTTCGCGCGTGCGGCGGTCCTTGCCGCCGCAGTTGAACGAGCCCTCGGCCGCGATCACGATGCAGGAGCCGTCCACCCCGCCGTCGATGGCGATCTCGTTGCCCGAGCGCCAGATGGCGTTGGGCAGGCGCACGCGCACCTTGTCGATCACGAGGTCGCGTTGCTTGTTGAGGGCACCCAGCGGCGGCACCAGCGAGCGCAATTGGCGCAAGCGCTCGGCGAAGTTGTCGTCCATGAGGAATTCGACATGGTGCGTGGCGCTGCCGGACGAGCGCTTGACGACCTGCATGACGACGTGACGTGGCTTGTTCACAGCTCAGGCCCTCCACGCAGAGAAAAATCCACGCCCGCTGCGGGGCACCGATCGCCTTCTTGCTGGATTTGAGTGGTCATCGGCTACAAATTAGAACTTTAGATTAAATGCAATTACTTGCATCATTTGTGTCCAACTGTATATCGATTGCGACCGGGATGGAAGGCAATCGACGACATGCCGATGAGGCCATGTCGCCAACGCGACGCGGCGCCGTGCTAGGCGCTCAGCTCGACGATGCTTCGGCCTCGAGGGCCTCGTCCAGCGCCTTGCACGAAGGCGCGCAGACGGTCTGCGACTTGCCCAGCACCTGGCGCGTGCGCAGCTGCGAACGCACGCGGTGCTTGCCGCACATGAAGCAGGACATCGTGGCCCCGCTGAACGACGCCGAAGCGCGGAACGGAGAGCCCGGCGCCTTCGATTTGTAGCGCAGCCCGTCCGCCACCACTGCCGTTTTCACTTCACCCTTGGCCATGCATCTTGTCCTTGTTCGATTCGTCACCGCGCATGGCGCGGGCAATGGCTTCCCTGGCTGCGCCTTCGGCGGCCAGGGAAACGTCCAGCGCCGAGCGGCAAAGGCCGGCGTGCTGGTAATTCATATTTTCGTAGACCTCGGAGGCGGCCGGATAGGCATCGAGCAACTGCCCCAATTCGGCACCGGGCTCGACGTCTTCGAATTCATGCACCAGGTGCTCGACCACCGAGCGGTACTGCTCGGCACCAACCGGCACGGCGCTGTGCTCAAGCCTCTCCAGCAGTTGAGCCAGCACGTGGGTCACTGCCAGATCGGTCTTGGGAGACGGATTTCGGGTCGTGTTCATGGTTTGCATGTGGGGACAGCATACCCCTATGCAAGGGGCGGGTCGCGCGGAAGTGTCTCTGCCGACATGGCTTCCTGCGCCGCACGCATGCGCTGGAGCAGGCTGTGAAGCATTTCGGTCGACAGGCCGTGGATCACCAGCCGGTGCCCGGCCCGCAAAGTCGACAGCGGCACCAACGGATGCTTGTTGTTGACCAGGATCAGGTGCTCCGGCGCGTTCAGGATCGTCGCCGCGTAGATGCCGATGGTTTCGTCCAGTTGCAAGGAGTTGGCGGCGCGCCAGAAATCGTTGTCGGTCAGCATCAGCTGGTACAGCGGCGTGAACAGCTCGATGGCGCTTTGCAGGTCGAGAAAATTGAGCTTGCCCTGGGGCATGTCTTCCAGCCGCAATGCCGGCGGCTGGATCATCGAGAAATCGACCTGCTCGGCCTTGCACAGCGCCAGCCCCTTGTCGCGCAACGCCGTGTTCAGCCGGATCACGAAGTTGAACAAATTCAGGTCGTGCTTCAGGAACATCTCGTCCTTCAGCGCGTCGATGTCGGCCGGCTCCAGCGGCGAGGTACCCACGGGCGCGGGCGAGTTGCGACCGATGAAGGCCAGCACCTGCGAACCCAGGTGAAAGTGCCGCAGGATCAGCCAGTTGGCCTCGGGCGACACGAAGCGCTTGAGCCCCCACGCCAGGAAGCGGTGCAGCAGCAGCGAGTGCGACCAGTTGCGCGGCACGAACACCTTCACGATCTGGATCAGGATGATCGTCAGCCGCGCAATCGGCCGCAGGAACGGCAGCAGGTACTGGCGCGAGGCCGAGCTCGAATCGGCCAGCCACGCCGCCTTCACGTCGTCGGGCAGCGGCGTGCTCTGGTCGAGGTACAGCGCCAGCCACGGGCTGGGGTCGCGCTCGTCGTGGGCTTGCGTCAGGAATTCAGGCGTTCGATCCATGGGGCATTCGTTCGGTGATGTGCTGGAACTGCATCAGGTACAGCGCCGCCGTGTGGCGCGCGGTGTCGGCAATCTGTCGGGCGGCGCGGGCCTGCCCTTCCACGGCCATCACCATCTCGACCGCGGCGAGCCAGCGGTTCAGGTGGTGCTCATCGTTGTGGCCGTGGTACTCGAGGAAACGGAAGGCGTCGGGCGGCAGCTTCAGGCTGGCCTTGAGCAGCGGCAGCAGCGCCGGCACGATGCGCTGGCCGGTGCCTTCGATGATGTAGATCGCGCCCAGGAGGCCGATCGGGTCGCGCGTGGCGGCCAGGCCGTGCAGGTAGGCGTTGAGCGCCTCGCCGCCGGGGTTGCGGCGCAACGCATCGATCGATTCGACCGTGCCGCCGGCCTTGCGGTAGTCGCTGAAGAGAATGTTGAAGTCGTTCTGCTCCTCGCCCGCGTGCACGTCGATCAGCGACGACAGCATGCGGTACGGCTCGCTCAGCGAGGCGGCGCCTTCGCGCATCCACAGGCTGCCTTCGCGCACCTGCGGCACCCACTGCTCCATCCAGTTCAGGTAGTCGGGCACGGCAAAACGGCGCTCGCGGATCTGGCGGATCAGCGGCGTGCGCCACACGCGCGAGCGGTAGTCGTGCCAGATCGCGGCCAGCTCGGTCAGCAAGGCGCCCAGGCCCTCGGGCGCGGCGGCCGGGTCGTGCGGGGGCGCGATGACGAGGTCGTCGTCGGGCACGACCGCCGCCGCGCGGGGCGCGATCACGACAGGCGCCGCATCGACGGCCTCGACCTCGAGCAGCATGTACGCCGCCATGAAGCGCCCCGACTCCGGCACATAGCAGAAGATCTGCTCGCCCGGCTTCAGCGCCTTGGTGTGCAGGAACTCGGCCAGCATCACGAGGATCGATGCCGCGCCGGTGTTGCCACGCCACGCGAGGTTGCTCCACCAGCGCTCGCGCGGAATCGCCAGGTCGGCCTTGGCCATCAGGTCTTCGACCACCGGGATGAATTTTTCCGACGAGTAGTGGCACAGGAAATGGTCGACCCGCTTCGGATCGACCCAGCCGTCGCGCACCAGGCCCGCGTACTCATGGATGCCGATGTCGAACAGGTGCGGCAAGAGCCGGATGTCCTGGCGCAACGACAGCGCGCCAGCCGCCTCGGCCTCGGCCCACGAGCCGAAATCGAGGTGCCCGCGCGCGCGGTCTTCAGTCAGGCCGAGCTGCATGCACACCGGGTAATCGCCCGAGAAGGCGCGCTGGTGCACCCACTTCAGCTTCAGGCGCAGCCCCGGCTTGCCGGCCAGCGCGGGCGTGCCGTCGGACAGCAGCAGCGCGCCCGCGCCATCGGACAGCATCCAGCGCAGGAAGTGCGAGTCGAAATCGGTCTCGTAGCCGCGCGCGGCAAAGCGCGAGCGCTTGAATAGGCGCGACGGCATTTCGCTGGCCACCGCCAGCGCCGAACGGTGCGCGCCCAGCTCGATGCCCTGCGCCGCCGTCTGGATCGCCGACACGCCGGCCGCGCAGATGCCGTGCACCGAATGCGTTTCCATCGGCTGCGCCGCCAGCTCGCCCTGGATCATGTTGGCGAAGCCGGGCATCAGCGTGTCGCCGCCCGAGGAGCCGCTGGCCAGCAGCGACACGCGCGACAACTCGGCCCCGCCGCGCTGCAGGCAGTCGCGGATCGCGCCGGCCGCCAGCTGCGCGTTGGTGTGGCGCGTCACGCCTTCTTCGTCGATCGCGTAATGTCGCGTGAGGATGCCGTTCTCGGCCAGGATGCGGCGCTTGATGCGCTCCGACATGCGGTTGAGCGGCGCGATGTACGCGTCCATGCGGTCGTTGGGAACAGGCTCGCCGGGCATGAAATAGCCGGCGCTTTCGAGGTACACGCGTTGGAATGAAACGGGCATGGGTTCAGGCAATAGGTGAATCGGGAGGCATCAGCGAGCGGCTGCGAAAACGCGGCCACACGGTCCCCAGCACGAAGACGCGCACCATGTACGGCACCAGCCCGCCCTCGTTGAGCGCGGGCGCGACCTGCGCGCGGTAGCGCGTGTGATGCAGGTGCGTGAGCTCGGACCAATGGGCATGCGGGTTCTCGTGGTGTGCGGTGTGCAGGCCGATGTTGAACAGCAAGGGGTTCACCAGCCCCTCGAAATTGCGCGCGTAGTTCAGCTGGCTACCGCGGGTATCGCCGGGTGCCTCCTTGCGCGGCGTCTTGCGTCCGTCGGCGTGCGCGTGCTGCAGGTAGTTGGTGGCCAGCAGCCAGTGCAGGCCGTGCAGCTGCGGCACGATCACGAACAGCAATGCCTTGCGCCAGTCGATCACCAGCAGCACGGTCCAGCTGGCCAGCCACAGCGCGTACTGCGCCATGCAATAGCGCCAGGCGCCGCGGTGGTGCCGATGCAGCCGCGCGAGCCAGCCGAAGAACAGCGGCATCAGCACCCACACCGCCTGGAACGGATGCAGCAGATAGCCCCACAGATGGTTGGTGTCGCCGCCGAAGCGGTAGGTGCGCGCCACGTCCTTCGGTCCATGGCGATGGCGATGGTGGTTGGCCACATGCGCGGGCCAGAAGACGAAGGTCGGGTGGCCTTGCAGCAGCGTGATCCAGAAGTCGGTGAACCGGTTCATGCGCCGACCGCGCCACATGCGCAGGTGCACGTGGTTGTGGTGGATCACGCCGATGCCGAGCGTGAGGAACAGCATCAGCGCATACGGCACCACCTGGAAACCGTGCACCCACTGCCACGCCGCCAGCGCGGGCAAGGCGACGAGGTACGCGAGGCTTTGCCAGTCGCGCCAGTGGCGCAGCCGCGGCAGCCGATGGCGCGCGTCAGGCCGTCGTGGCGCCATGCTTCTTTCGAAACGCCTGGAACAGTGGCTCGGCCGCGTCGGCCGCGATGCGCGTGCGGAACAGCCGGTCCATGAAGGTGAACTGGAAGCCGTAGTTGCCGTTGTGCACGGCATGGTGCAGGTGGTGACGGCGGCTCGCGGCGAACCAGTGGCTGTACGACACGCCGGGCATGAAGTCGTAGTTCGAATGCCCGACGCAGTTGAAGAACAGGCTGAAGACCGGCACCGACGCCAGCGACCAGAAGCTGAAGTCGTGCAGCACCATCGGCAGCAGGATCACGTTGCCGAGCATCAGCGCCTCGATCGGGTGAAAGCTGTAGGTGGCCCACGGCGTGGTCACGAACGAGCGGTGGTGCGGGCCGTGGAAGCGGCGCAGCCAACGCGTGTGCAGCAGCCGGTGGTTGAGCCAGAAATGCACGTCGTTCCACACCGCGAGCACGAGGATCTCGAGCCCGATGCGGCGCCAGCCCGCGTCGGGCTCGAGCCGCGCCCAGCCCAGCTGCAGCAGCCCCCATGGAAACACCATGCCCAGCCCGAAGATCAGCACCGAGATGCCCGATTGCGTGAGCTCGCGCCGCAGCTGGCCGGGCTGCAGCGGCCGCGGATCGAGCGCGCGCCCGATGCCCAGCGCCGGCAGCACGCGCTTCGTGAGCAGCCAGGTGAGCGCGCCGAAACCCAGGTAGATGCCGCCGAAGAACAGCAGGCCCCACAGCATGACCTGCGGGGCCGAAAGAGAAGTGAAGGTCTGCGCCATCCCCCGAGGCTACAACAGCATCTCGGGCACCAGCGGGGAGATCAGGGTGTTGTACAGGCGCTGGAAGAAACCCGACTCGGGTTCCGAGGTGAGGATCACCTCTTTCTCGCCGTCGTTCGTGAGCCACTCGAGCGTGCCGCCCTCCTTCGACAGCCGCAGCCGGTACGAGTTCTGCAGCTTGCTCACGTGGATGATGCGCAACATCTCGCGCGCCAGTTGCGGGTTGTCGACCACCACGCCCATCTCGGTGTTCTGGCTGGCCGAGCGCGGGTCGAGGTTCATCGAGCCGATGAAGATGCGCGTCTTGTCGATGGCGGCGGTCTTGGCGTGCAGCCGGCCCAGCGAATTGCCGAAGCTGCCGAAGCGCATGCTCGCGGTGGTGCGCTGCGGGCTCAGCTCGTACAGGTCGGCACCGCCTTTCAGCAGGCGCTCGCGGTAGCGCGCGTAGCCGGTGTGCACCAGCGGCTCGTCGTTGGCGGCCAGCGAATTGGTCAGCAGCGTGAGCTTGACCTTGCGCTTGGCCAGGTCCTCGAAGGCCGCCATGCCGCGCTCGCCCGGCACGAGGTAGGGCGAGGTCAGGTCGACCTCGGTCTTGGCGTCGAGCAGCAGCGCCCAGACCTTCATCGTCACGCTGGTGGCAATGGCATCTTCGGCCGTCAGCGTCGTGGGCTTGGAGGGCGGGTCGGCGATGGCGCGGGCCTCGCCCCACAGCAGGCCCATGCGGCCGCCGTCGAGCTCTTCGGCGATGGGGCCGTAGCCGAGGATGTCGGAAGGCGGCAGCACGACCTTCGGCGGCGGGCCCGACATGCCGATCTCGGCATCGAAGGTGGCCGCGCCGGCCTCCGCGCGCACGATCTCGGCGATGGGCCAGACCTGGTCGCTGTTCCAGTAGGCGTCGAAGATGCTCTCGAGCTGCGGCACGACCTTGCCGACCACCAGCGCGTCCATGTCGATGAAGTTCTGCGCCTCGCTCAGCACGAAATACTCGTCGGCGATGTTGCGCCCGCCCACCACCGCCATCGCGCCGTCGGCGATGAAGAGCTTGTTGTGCATGCGGTGGTTGAGCCGGTGGATGTCGAAGATCGACACCACGAAGCGCGAGAGAAACCCGTCGCGCGCGCAGCAGAACGGGTTGAACAGGCGCACCGACACATTGGGCGTCTCGGACAGCGCCAGCAACAGCTGCTGGCTCTTCACCGTGTACAGGTCGTCCACCAGCACCCGCACCTTCACGCCGCGCGCCGCCGCCTCGCGCAGTGTGCGCAGCAGCAGCCGACCGGTGGCGTCGTTCTCGAGCTGGTAGTACTGCACCACCAGTGAGTGCTCGGCGCGCTGCGCGAGCTGCAGGCGCGCGTCGAGCGAGTACACGCCCAGCGGCATCAGCCGGAAGCCCGAATGCTCGCCGGGCGGCGTGGAGGCCGTGGCGATCTTCGCGAGCGCGGTGCCCGGGTCGGCCGCGACGGCGTGCTCGGCCGGGCGTTCGCGCGCCGGCGGCAGCGAGCCGCACGCGCCGAGCAATGCCAGCAGCACGCCGGCCAGCGCCGTGCGCAAGAAAGACCGGGCCCAGGCATTCATGATCGGATTCCTCTTGTCGTTGTGGTTGCCATTGCCCTGATGTACGCCGCCACGCCCGCCGCGGTTTCAGCGAGGACCCATTTCGCAAGGCACCGTCCTAGAATTCGGTTCACTTCGCTTCGGAGTTACATCATGGCCCGATCGCTCCTTTTGCGCACCGCTTTGTGGGCCGCGGCCCTCGCCGCCGGGGTACCCACTGCCCACGCCGCACTCGACATCGGCGACCCGGTGCCCAAGTTCACGGCCACGGCCGCACTCGGCGGCAAGACCTTCCGCTACTCGCTGGCCGAGGCGCTGGCCAAGGGGCCGGTGGTGCTGTACTTCTTTCCGGCGGCCGACTCCAACGACTGCTCCATCGAAGCCCACGCCTTCGCCGAGGCGGTCGACCAGTTCGCGGCGCTGGGCGCCTCGGTGATCGGCGTGTCGGCCGACGACATCGACACGCTCTCCAAGTTCTCGGTCAAGTCCTGCCAGAGCCGCTTTCCGGTGGCCTCCGACCAGGGCAAGACCGTGATCCAGGGCTTCGACGCGCTGATGCAGACCCGGCCCGACTTCGCCAACCGCCTGTCGTACGTGATCGCGACCGACGGCAAGGTCGCCTACTACTACCAGAACCTCAACCCCGACAAGCACGTCGAGCGCATGCTGAACGCTGTGCGCGCACTGCCCAAAGCCACCGCGGCGAAGTAAGGCGGGCCGGCCGGGGCGCCACGCGCGGGGCAGGCTTCGCGCAAAATCTCGCCCCATGCAGCTCAACTACATCGCCAACGCGGACGTTCCCTCCGCCTCCGGCCGCACCCTCCCCGTCATCGACCCTTCGGACGGCCAGCCTTTCGACGAAATCCAGCGCAGCAACGCCGCCGACATCGACGCCGCCGTGCGCGCCGCGCGCGACTGCTTCGAGGGCGTGTGGCACAAGGTCAGCGCCGCCGACCGCGGCCGCCTGCTCTTCAAGCTCTCGCAGAAGATCGCAGAGCACGTCGACGAGCTCGCGCTCATCGAGCAGCGCGACTGCGGCAAGCCCGTGAAGCAGGCCCGCGCCGACGCCGTGGCGCTGGTGCGCTACTTCGAGTTCTACGCCGGCGCCTGCGACAAGCTGCACGGCGAGACCATTCCCTACCAGGACGGCTACAGCGTCTTCACCTGGCGCGAGCCGCACGGCGTCACGGGCCACATCATTCCGTGGAACTACCCGATGCAGATCTTCGGGCGCAGCGTGGGCGGCGCCCTGGCGGCCGGCAACGTGTGCGTGGTCAAGCCCGCCGAAGACGCCTGCCTGTCGCTGATCCGCGTGGCGCAATTGGCGGCCGAGGTCGGCTTTCCGGCCGGCGCGCTCAACATCGTGACGGGCTACGGCCACGAGGTGGGCGACGCGCTCGCGCGCCACGAAGGCATCGACCACATCAGCTTCACGGGCAGCCCGAAGATCGGCACGCTGATCCAGCAGGTGGCGGCCGAGCGGCACTGCCCGGTCACGCTCGAACTCGGCGGCAAGAGCCCGCAGATCGTGTTCGCCGACGCCGACCTGGACGCGGTGATTCCCGTGGTGATCAACGCCATCGTGCAGAACGCCGGCCAGACCTGCTCGGCGGGCTCGCGCGTGCTGATCCAGCGCGACATCTACGAGCCCCTGCTCGAGCGCCTGGGCCATGCCTTCGAGGCCCTGCGCGTGGGCCCCGCGGCGATGGACCTCGACGTCGGCCCGCTGATCCGCCAGACGCAGCAGCAGCGCGTGTGGGACTTTTTGAGCGACGCGCAACACGCCGGCATCCCGATGGTGGCGCAGGGCGTGGTGGTCGAGGAAGCGCCCGAGACCGGCTTCTACCAGGCCCCGACCCTGCTGCGCGACGTGCCCGTGGGCCACCGCCTGGCGCAGGAAGAAGTGTTCGGCCCCGTGCTCGCCGCGATGCAGTTCGCCGACGAGGACGAAGCCGTGGCCCTGGCCAACGCCACCCAGTTCGGCCTCGTGGCCGGCGTCTGGACGGCCGACGGCGCACGCCAGTTCCGCATGGCCCGGCGCGTGAAGAGCGGCCAGGTGTTCATCAACAACTACGGCGCGGGCGGCGGCGTCGAACTGCCGTTCGGCGGCGTGAAGTCGTCGGGCTACGGGCGCGAGAAGGGTTTCGAGGCGCTGTACGGCTTCACCACCCTGAAGACCATCGCCGTCAAGCACGGCTGAGGCTGACGACGCCGCGCCCGTGCGTCAGCCCAGCGCGGTGTCCAGCAGCATCATCAGCACGAAGCCGATCATCAGCCCGCTGGTCGCATAGGCCTCGTGCCCCTTGCGGTGCGACTCGGGAATGATCTCGTGGCTGATCACGAACAGCATCGCACCCGCCGCGAAGCCCAGCCCCCAGGGCAGCAGCATCGCCGAATGCCCCACCACCGCCGCGCCGAGCACGGCGCCCAGCGGCTCCACCAGCCCCGAGGCCATGCCGATCAGCACCGCGAACAGGCGGCTGTAGCCTGCGGCCAGCAGCGCCACGGCCACCACCAGCCCCTCGGGCACGTCCTGGATCGCGATGCCGGTGGCAAGCGCATCGGCGCGCACGCCGTTGTTGGCCGCGTAGCCGACGCCGATGGCCAGGCCCTCGGGCACGTTGTGCAGCGCGATCGCGAACACGAAGAGCCAGGTGCGGCGCAACTGCCGCCCGCTCTGTCCTTCGCGACCCTTGATGAAATGCTCGTGCGGCAGCACGCGGTCCATGGTCATGAGCACCAGGCCGCCCAGCAGGATGGCCGTGCCGATCACGCCGCCGGCGGCCCAGTCGCCACCGCCGAAGACGCCCGTCGACTTGGCGGCGTCCAGCCCGGGAATGATCAGCGAGAAGGCGCAGGCCGCGAGCATCACGCCGGCGCCGAAGCCGAACAGCGTGTCCTGCAGCTTGTCGGGCAACCTCTGCGAGAACAGCACCGGCAGCGTGCCCAGCGCGGTCGCCAGCGCCGCCACCGAGCCGCCGCGCAGCGCGTTCCACACCAGCGGGTCGGCGCGCACGAAGGACCAGAACTGCGACGCCAGCGCCAGCGCGCCGGCCGCGACGATGGCAAAGCCGATCCATTCGCGCAACGGGCGCGGCGACCTCGGCGGCGGCGCTGTGGCCACCGTGCCCTGCAGCTGCGTGTCGTCCATGGGCGGGCTCCTCTTCGGCTCATCGGCCGCCGGTCGCGGCGGCATGGCGGCGGGCCACCTCGGCCCAGTTCACCACGTTGTAGAAGGCCGCGATGTACTCCGGGCGGCGGTTCTGGTACTTCAGGTAGTAGGCGTGCTCCCACACGTCCAGGCCCAGGATCGGGGTCTTGCCCGAGCCGATGCCGCGCATCAGCGGGCTGTCCTGGTTGCCGCTGCTCTCCACGGCCAGCTTGCCGTCGGCACCGACGACCAGCCAGGCCCAGCCGCTGCCGAAGCGCGTGAGCGCGGCCTTGGTGAAGGCGTCCTTGAAGGCGTCGAAGCCGCCCAGGTCGGTGTCGATGGCCTGCGCGAGCGCGCCCGAAGGCGCCCCGCCGCCGCCCTGGCCCAGGGGCGCCATCACGGTCCAGAACAGGCTGTGGTTGGCATGGCCGCCGCCGTTGTTGCGCACGGGCGCGCGCAGCGCCTCGGGCAATTCCTCGACGCCGGCGACGAGGGCTTCGACCGGCGTGTCCTCGTGCGGCGTGTCTTTCAACGCCGCATTCAGGTTGTTCACGTAGGTCTGGTGGTGCTTGCCGTGGTGGATTTCCATCGTCTGCGCGTCGATGTGGGGTTCGAGCGCGTCGAAGGCATAGGGCAAGGCTGGCAGGGTGTACGGCACGGTTCGGAAGCTCCTTGTTGGAAGAGAGCCCTTTGCGTGGTGCTTGTGCTGCGTACTCAGGCGCTCAAATGATAGTAATTCTCATTGTCTGCGTCAAGATATCGGCGCCATAGATGCCGCCAATCGGCCAGCTCGTCGCGCGCCGCCCTGCGGCCCATCCACCGATACACTGCCCCGCGACCGGTTCGAACGGACGGCGTCAAGACCGTCCTGCCGGTTCCATCCTTCCACCACCGACGGAGACAACACGCATGACCTTCCTGAAGCGCCGCGCCCTGGTGCGCACGGCCCTGCTCGGCCTGAGCCTCGCCCTGCCGCTGCTCGCCACCGCCCAGTCGCTGCCCACCGCCCGGCCCGAGTCGGTGGGCCTCTCGAGCGAACGCCTGCAGAAGCTCACCGACGTGCTCAAGGCCGATGTGGCCGCCGGCAAGATCCCCGGCGCGGTGCTGCTGGTCGCGCGCCAGGGCAAGGTCGCGTGGTTCGAACCCGTCGGCAAGCTCGACGCCACCGCCGGCACGCCGATGCCGCGCGACGGCATCTTCCGCATCTACTCGATGAGCAAGCCCATCACCACGGTCGCCGCGATGATGCTGGTGGAGGACGGCCGCATGAAGCTGGACGACCCCGTCGCCATGTACCTGCCCGAGTACGCCCGCATGACGGTGGGCATCGAGAAGCCCGGCGCCGACGGCAAGCCGGTGCTCGAGACCGTGCCCGCGCGCCGCCCGATCACCGTGCAGGACCTCATGCGCCACACCTCGGGCCTGACCTACGGCTTCTTCGGCCCGGGGCTGGTGAAACATGCCTACAACACCGCCAACCTCGCGGACGGCGACCCGACCAGCGCCGAGTTCTCGCAGCGCCTGGCCAAGCTGCCGCTGGCCTACCAGCCCGGCACGACCTGGGACTACAGCTACTCGACCGACATCCTGGGCCGCGTGGTCGAGGTGGTGTCGGGCCAGTCGCTGTACCAGTTCGAAAAGGCGCGCCTGTTCGACCCGCTGGGCATGAAGGACACCACCTACTACGTGCCCGAGCCGGCGCGCCAGCCGCGCATCGCCGAGCCGCTGCCGAGCGACCGCAGCTTCGGCGTGGGCGCCGACCTGAACGACCCGCGCATCGTGCGCAAGTTCGAGTCGGGCGGCGGCGGGCTGGTGTCGACCGCGTCCGACTACGCGCGCTTCCTGCAGATGCTGCTCAACGGCGGCACGCTCGACGGCACGCGCTACCTCGGCCCGCGCACGCTGGCGCTGATGACAACCGACCATTCGAACGCCGGCGCCGGCATCGTGCCCGGCCCGCTGTACCTGCCTGGCCCCGGCTACGGCTTCGGCCTGGGCTTCGCGGTGCGCCGCAACGACGGCGAGGCGCCCTACCCGTCCGGCGGCGGCGAATACAACTGGGGCGGCGCGGGCGGCACCTACATGTGGGTCGATCCGAAGAACGAGCTGTTCGTGGTGCTGATGCTGCAGTCGCCCAAGTACCGCACCCACTACCGAAGCCTCGCGCGCAACATGGTCTATGCAGCAGTGCTGAAGTAGCCCGCATGGCGCGCGGTCGCGGGCCATGGCGCAAAATCGGCATCGCCCCATGAAGAAAAGCAGCAGCACCGTCATTCCGATCGCTCAGGCCGGCCACGCCGTCGTGGCCGCGCCGGACATTGCCGTGCCCGCCACCGGCCTGCTGGCCGACCGGCTGGGCCGCCCGCTGACCGACCTGCGCATCAGCGTGACCGACCGCTGCAACTTCCGCTGCAGCTACTGCATGCCCAAGGACGTGTTCGACAAGGACTACCAGTACCTGCCGCACAGCGCCCTGTTGAGCTTCGAGGAAATCACGCGCCTGGCGCGCCTGTTCGCCTCGCACGGCGTGCACAAGATCCGCCTGACTGGCGGCGAGCCGCTACTGCGCAAGCACATCGAGGGGCTCATCGCCCAACTGGCCGAACTGCGCACGCCCGACGGCGACCCGCTCGAACTCACGCTGACCACCAACGGCTCGCTGCTGAAACGCAAGGCCGCCGCGCTGAAGGCCGCCGGCCTGCAGCGCGTGACGGTGAGCCTGGACAGCCTGGACGACGCCGTGTTCCGCCACATGAACGACGTCGACTTTCCGGTGGCCGACGTGCTGGCCGGCATCGACGCTGCCCTGGCCGCGGGCCTGGGCCCGATCAAGGTCAACATGGTGGTCAAGCGCGGCACCAACGAGCAGGAAATCCTGCCGATGGCGCGCTACTTCCGCGAGCACCACGGCGGCAAGGTCGTGCTGCGTTTCATCGAGTACATGGACGTGGGCGCCACCAACGGCTGGCGCATGGACGAGGTGCTGCCTTCGGCCGAAGTCATCGCGCGCATCGCGGCCGAGTTTCCGCTCGTGCCACTCGAAGCCACCACGCCCGGCGAGACCGCCCAGCGCTGGGCCTATGCCGACGGCGGCGGCGAGATCGGCGTGATCAGCAGCGTGACCCAGGCCTTCTGCCACGACTGCAGCCGCGCGCGCCTGTCGACCGAGGGCAAGCTGTACCTGTGCCTGTTCGCAAGCCACGGCCACGACCTGCGACCGATGCTGCGCGACGGTGCGAGCGACAGCGACATCGCTTCCGCCATCGGCCACATCTGGCAGGGCCGCGCCGACCGCTATTCCGAGCTGCGCGCCCTGCGCGGCCCCGACGACAGCGCCCCCGACGCGGCGGCGCCCCGGCGCGTCGAGATGAGCTACATCGGCGGATGAGGCCGCCAGCCATGGGTACCGCACCGGCCATCGCAGCGGCCGACATCACGGGCCTCGTGCTCGCCGGCGGGCGCGGCACCCGCATGGGCGGGGTCGACAAGGGCCTGCAGCTGCTCCAGGGCGAAGTGCTCGCCGCGCACGCCGTGCGGCGGCTGCGCCCGCAGGTCGGCGGCGTGCTGATCAATGCCAACCGGAACTTCGCCGCCTACGAAGCGCTGGGCGTGCCCGTGTTCGCCGACAGCGTGCCCGACCACCCCGGCCCGCTGGCCGGCATGCTGAGCGGACTCGAGCACTGCCCCACGCCCTGGCTGCTCACCGTGCCCTGCGACACGCCGCGCTTTCCGCCCGACCTGGCGGCGCGGCTGGCCGCGGCCCTGGCCGCCGAGGGCGCCCACGCGCGCATCGCCATGGCCGCCGCGCCTGAAACCGAGGCCGACGGCCGCACGGTGCTGCGTCGCCAGCCGGTGTTCTGCCTGCTGCACATCGAACTGCGCGACAGCCTGCGCCGCTTTGTCGAGGAAGGCGGCCGCAAGGTCGGCGCCTGGACCGCGCAGCACAACGCCCTGACCGTTCCCTTCGACCGCCCCGGCGACGCGCCCGACGCCTTCTTCAACGCGAACACGCTGGCCGATCTGCAGACGCTCGAACAGCCATGAGCCGCATCGCCGCCATCGCCGCCGACCTCGCGGACTACGACGCGGGCGACCTCGACGTCGACACCGTCGCCGCCTTTCTCGCGCGCCTCGTCGCGCCGCTGGCCGTGGCAGACACCGAAGAGGTCGCGCTGCGCGACGCGCTCGGCCGCGTGCTGGCCGACGACCTCATCTCGCCCGTGAGCGTGCCGCCGCACGACAACTCGGCCATGGACGGCTACGCCTTCGACGGCGCGCTGTTGCCGGCCGATGCGCCCATCGACCATTCGCTCACGCTGCGCGTGGCGGGCACGGCGCTGGCCGGCTCGGCCTGGCGCGGCGCACTGGGGCCGAACGACGCGGTGCGCATCATGACCGGCGCGATGATGCCGGCGGGCCTGGACACCGTGATCCCGCAGGAGTTCTGCAAGGTCGACGGCGACCAGGTCTGCTTTCCGGCCCGTGTGCTGGGTCGCGGCGACAACCGGCGCCTGGCCGGCGAAGACCTGATGCAGGGCCAGCCGGCGCTGCGGCGCGGCGAGCGCCTGTCGCCGGCCGCGCTCGGCATGGTCGCCAGCCTCGGCCTGGCGCGCGTGACCGTGCGGCGCCGGCTGCGCGTGGCGTACTTCTCGACCGGTGACGAAATCCTCTGCCTGGGCGACACGCCGCGCGAAGGCGCCGTGTACGACAGCAACCGCTACACCCTGTTCGGCCTGCTCACGCGGCTGGGCTGCGAGGTGGTCGACCTCGGCCTGGTGCACGACGACCCCGCCACGCTCGCGGCCACGCTGCAGCGCGCGGCGAGCGAGGCCGATGCCATCGTCACCAGCGGCGGCGTGAGCGCGGGCGCGGCCGACCACACGCGCGACGTGATGCAGCAACTGGGCGACATGGCCTTCTGGCGGGTCGCGATGCGGCCCGGGCGGCCGCTGGCGGTGGGGCTGATTCCGCGTCCGCGCGAGGCCGGGGCCACGTCGGCCGTGCTGTTCGGCCTGCCGGGCAATCCGGTGGCGGCGATGGTCGCCTTCCTGGCCTTCGTGCGGCCGGCGCTGCTGCGGCTGATGGGCTGCCACGACGAAGCCTGCGCCCCGCCGCCGCTGCTGCGCGCGCGCAGCGCCGGGCCCATCCGCAAGAAGCCGGGGCGCACCGAGTACCAGCGCGGCGTTGTCCGCCAGGTGCCGGGGTCGTTGCCCGAGGTGCGGGTGGCGGCGCACCAGGGATCGGGCGTGCTGAGTTCGATGCTCGAGGCCAACGGGCTCGTGGTGCTGCCCCACGAGCAGGGCCATGTCGACGCCGGGCAAGAAGTCGACGTGATGGTCTTCGAGGGACTGATCTAGCCCCAGGCCCTGCCGCTGACGGTCAGATCCGGCCCAGGGCCTTGTCCACGCCCTTGTTGGCCAGCATGTCGGCCCGCTCGTTGCCCGGATCGCCTGAGTGCCCCTTGACCCAGCGCCACTCGATCTGGTGGCCGCCCTCGGACACCAGCTTGTCGAGCTTCTGCCAGAGCTCGACGTTCTTCACGGGCTGCTTGGTCGAGGTGAGCCAGCCCTTGGCCTTCCAGCCGCGAATCCACTCGGTGATGCCCATGCGCACATACTGGCTGTCCAGGTACAGCAGCACCTTGCAGGGCCGCTTGAGCGCGGCGAGCCCTTCGATCACGGCCGTGAGTTCCATGCGGTTGTTGGTGGTGTTGAGTTCACCGCCGAACAGTTCCTTCTCGGTGGGGCCCGACTTGAGCCACGCGCCCCAACCGCCCGGTCCCGGGTTGCCCTTGCACGCGCCATCGGTGTAGATCACGACTTCGTTCAAACTGACTGTTCCTTTTTTCTCTAGCGTCATGCGGGCGATGCCGCCCGCGTCCATGGATTCGTTCGTTCACTGCTTGCTGCGGTGCACCTTGCCCGCGATGGGCACCGGCGCCGTCGCCCGCGCGCCGCTGCGGCGCCAGTCGGCGCTCAGCAGGCGCATGCCGCGCACGCGCTTCACCGCCACCAGGAAGTAGGCGGCGCCGAAGATCGGCCACCAGCGCTCGCCGGCGGCGTCCATCCAGCGCGAGCGCTCCAGCCAGGCGTCGCTGCGCACCGCCGGCCGGTAGATGCCGAAACGGCCCGACTCCACCTCGAAGCTCAGCAGGCGCAGCCAGTCGCGCATGCGCCAGTAGCCGATGAACTCGCCGGCCTCGGGCAGGAAGGTCTCGCCCAGCCCCAGCCGGCGGTACAGGTGCCCGCGGCGCTGCCGCAGGCCCCACAGGCTGGTCGGGTTCAGGCCGCAGATCACCACCCGCCCCTCGGGCACCAGCACCCGCTCGACCTCGCGCAGCGTGGCGTGCGGATCGGGACTGAGTTCCAAGGCGTGCGGCAGCACCACGAGATCGAGGCTGTTGGCCGCGAACGGCAAGGCGGCGAAATCGGTCACCAGCGTCGCCTTGCCGGCCCGCACCGGGTCGGTCAGGGCCAGCCAGCGGTGCGGCATGCGGTTGGCGCGCAGCCCGTCGACCTCGGCGGCCCCGAGCTGCAAGGCGTGGTAACCGAAAACATCGGCCACCGCCTCGTCGAACTGGGCCTGCTCCCAGGCTAGGAGGTAGCGGCCGGGGGGGGTCGCGAACCAATCCTGCAAACCTATAATTTGACCGCTCATGACCCTTGTTCCGCTGCCCGCTTTTGCTGACAACTACATCTGGATGCTGCACGACGGGCACCACGCCATCGTGGTGGACCCGGGCGATGCCCAACCGGTGTTCGATGCGTTGGCGCACCACAAGCTGCAGCTGGCCGCGATTCTAGTCACGCACCACCACCCCGATCACACGGGCGGCGTGGCCGCGCTGCATGCGGCCACGGGTGCGAAGGTGTGGGGCCCCGCGCGCGAGCGCATCCCCGAGCCCTTCACGCCGCTGGTGCAGGGCGACATCGCACAGGCCCTGGGCCTGCGCTTCGAGGTCATCGACGTGCCGGGCCACACGGCCGGGCACATCGCCTACTTCCTGCCGGCCTCGGCCGCGCAGGCCCCCGTGCTGTTCTGCGGCGACACCCTCTTCTCGGGCGGCTGCGGCCGCCTGTTCGAGGGCACGCCCACGCAGATGCTCGCCTCGCTCGACGCGCTCGCCGCGCTGCCCGGCGACACGCGTGTGTGCTGTGCGCACGAATACACACTTGCTAACCTGAAGTTCGCCCGCGCCGTGGAACCCGGCAACGACGAACTCACTCACTACAACGCGCATTGCGAAAGCCTGCGCGCACAGGGGCAGCCCACGCTGCCCTCGCAACTGGCGATCGAACGCCGGATCAACCCCTTTCTTCGCAGCCGCGAAGCCACCGTCTTTCGAGCAGTGCGGGCCCATGCCGAGCTTTCCGCGGATGCCGCCGAAGCCGAGGTGTTCGCCGCCCTGCGCCAATGGAAAAACGACTTCCGATGAAATTTATCGTTGCCACCTGCCTCGCAGGCTCCCTGGTACTCGCGGGCTGCGCGAGCACGGACAACAGTGCTTCTTCCTCCCCCACCGCCAAGGCCGGCACCGCTGCCGGCGGCACCGGCGCCCGCCCCTCGGGCAGCGCCACGCCCATCTATCCGCGCGACGCCAACCTCAGCCCGCTGACCAGCGGCCAGGCCCGTTCGCAGAGCGTGGTCACGCTGGCACCGCCGGCCGACATGTGGGACCGCATCCGCCGCGGCTTCAAGATGCCCAACCTCGAGAGCGACCTGGTGCGCGACCGCGAGCAGTGGTACGCCAGCCGGCCCGACTACATCCAGCGCATGACCGAGCGCTCGAACAAGTACATCTTCCACATCGTCGAGGAGCTCGAGCGCCGCAACATGCCGACCGAGCTGGCGCTGCTGCCGTACATCGAGAGCGCCTTCAACCCGCAGGCCGTGTCCAGCGCGCGCGCCGCCGGCATGTGGCAGTTCATGCCCGCCACCGGCACCGACTTCGACCTCAAGCAGAACATCTTCCGCGACGACCGCCGTGACGTGGTGGCCTCCACCCGTGCCGCGCTCGACTACCTGCAAAAGCTCTACGGCATGTTCGGCGACTGGCAGCTCGCGCTCGCCGCCTACAACTGGGGCGAAGGCAGCGTGGGACGCGCCATCGCCAAGAACCAGCGCCTGGGCCTGCCCACCACCTACAGCGACCTGTCGATGCCGGCCGAGACCCGGCTGTACGTGCCCAAGCTGCAGGCCGTGAAGAACATCGTGGCCAACCCGCAGGCCTTCAACGCCGAGCTGCCGCTGATCGCCAACCACCCCTACTTCCAGACCGTGCCGCTCACGCGCGACCTCGACGTGGAACTGGCGGCCAAGCTGGCCGACGTGCGCATCGAAGACTTCCGCGCGCTCAACCCCGCCGCCCACAAGCCCGTGCTGATCGCGGCCGGCACCTCCGAGATCCTGCTGCCCTGGGACAACGCGGCGGTCTTCAAGCGCAACTTCGACGCCTACACGCAGGGCCAGTACGCCAGCTGGACCGCCTGGGTCGTGCCCACCACCATGACGGTGGCCGACGCCGCCCAGCGCTCGGGCATGAGCGAGTCGGACCTGCGCGCGCTCAACAACGTGCCGCCGCGCATGCTCATCAAGGCCGGCTCCACGCTGATCGTGCCGCGCGGCGCACGCGTGAAGGAAGACGTGGCGGCCGTCGTGGCCGACGGCGGCCACCTGAGCTTCCAGCCCGAGATCATCACGCGCCGCACCACCGTCAAGGCCGGCCGCTCGGACAACGTGGCGAGCATCGCGCGCCGCTACAACCTCAAGCCTGCGGCCGTGGCCGACTGGAACGACGTCAACCCCAACCACGCCTTCAAGCGCGGCTACAGCGTGGTCGTGTACCTGCCGGTGCGCGCCACGCCCGCGGCGCGTGTCGGCTCGGGTGCAGCGCCCGCGCGCGGCCGGGGTGCGGCGGTGGTCACGTCCAAGCGCGGCGGCGCGCCGGTGAAGGCCGCCGCACGCGGCAGCAGCAGCGCCAAGCAGGCGGTGGTGCGCCAGCCGCGCGGCGGCACGCCGTCCAAGCGCAAGCGCTGACCCCTGCCCTGCCGGCGGGTGGTGCCGGGCCCGGACAAGAAAAGCGACATCAGGAGGACAGGCCATGGCAGTCGAAGGAAGCGCGGGCGATCTCATCAAGGTCGTCACGCTGTTAGGGGCCGCCGTCGTGGCCGTGCCGCTGTTCAAGCGGCTCGGGCTGGGCTCCGTGCTCGGCTACCTGGCGGCGGGCCTGGCCATCGGGCCCTTCGGCTTCGGCCTCTTCACCGACCCGCAGACCATCCTTCACACGGCCGAACTCGGCGTCGTGATGTTCCTCTTCGTGATCGGGCTCGAGATGCGCCCGTCGCACCTGTGGAGCATGCGGCGTGACATCTTCGGCCTGGGCAGCCTGCAGGTGGTGGTGTGCGGCATCCTGCTGACCGGCGTGGGCATGGCCTTCGGCTTCCCGCTCGCCGTCTCGTTCGTGTGCGCGATGGGCTTCGTGCTCACCTCCACGGCCATCGTGATGCAGCTGCTCGGCGAGCGTGGCGACATCGCCGCGCCGCGCGGCCAGAAGATCGTCGCCGTGCTGCTCTTCGAAGACCTGCTGATCGTGCCGCTGCTGGCCATCGTCGCCTTCATCGCACCGGTGGATGCGGCGCAGCAGGCCATTGCACCTTCGCGCTGGATCGGCATCGGCATTGCCGTGGGTGCGCTCGCGGCGCTGGTGGCGGCGGGCATCTGGCTGCTCAATCCGCTGTTCCGCGTGCTCGCCAACTCCAAGGCGCGCGAGGTGATGACGGCCGCGGCACTGCTCGTGGTGCTGGGCGCGGCGCTGCTGATGCAGGTCGGAGGCCTGTCGATGGCCATGGGCGCCTTCCTGGCCGGCGTGCTGCTCTCCGAATCGACCTTCCGCCACCAGCTCGAAGCCGACATCGAACCCTTCCGCGGGCTGCTGCTGGGCCTGTTCTTCATCGGCGTGGGCATGTCGCTCGACCTCGCGGTGGTGGCACAGAACTGGCAGCTCATCGTCGCGGGCGTGATCTCGATGATGGTGGTCAAGGCGCTGTGCATCTCCGGCGTGGCGAGACTCGCCAAGAGCTCGCCCGCCGATGCGCTCGACCGCGCGGTGCTGATGGCGCAGGGCGGCGAGTTCGCCTTCGTGCTGTTCTCGTCGGCGCTCGCCGCCAAGGTCATCAGCCCGACGGTCAACGCCAACATGACGGCGGTGGTGGTGCTGTCGATGGCGCTCACGCCGCTGGTGGTGCTGGTGCATCGCCGCTTCGCACCCACCGCGCAGGCCTCGATGGAGGGCGTGGAGAAAGCCGAGGAACTGGCCGGCAACGTGCTCGTCATCGGCTTCGGCCGCTTCGGGCAGATCGCGATCCAGGGCGCGCTGGCGCGCGGTGCCTCCATCTCGATCATCGACAACGACACGCAGGTGATCCGCGACGCCGCCGACTTCGGCTTCAAGGTGTACTACGGCGATGGCGCACGCGCCGACGTGCTGCATGCGGCCGGCGCGCACAACGCCCGCGCGATCATGGTGTGCATCGACAACCGCGCCGTGGCCACGCGCATCGCGGAGCACGTGAAGTCCGAGTTCCCGCATGCGCACCTGATGGTGCGCGCCTTCGATCGCGAGCACGCGGTCGAGCTCGTGAAGCTCGACGTCGACTACCAGATCCGCGAGACCTTCGAATCGGCGATGGCCTTCGGCCGGCAAGGCGTGGTCGCGCTGGGCGCCACGCCCGAGGAAGCCGACGAGGTGATCGACGACCTGCGCCGCCGCGACAAGGAACGGCTGGTGCTCGAGATGTCCGGCGGCCTCTTCGCAGGACGCGCGCTGGTGCAGGTCAACACCGAAACGCGCCAGACCCACTGAAGGCACTGGGCGCGTTGAACGCGCGGCTCAGAGCTTCTCGGTCTCGCCGCTGCGCGGCTGCCACTTCATGAGCCGCTTCTCGATCAGGCCCACGAGCCCGTCGAGCGCCAGCGCAAAGGCCGTGAGCACCACGATACCGGCGAAGACCGTGTTCACGTCGAAGGTGCCCTCGGCCTGCAGGATCAGGTAGCCCACGCCGCGCGCCGAGCCCAGGTACTCCCCCACCACCGCGCCGACGAAGGCCAGGCCCACGGAGGTGTGCAGGCTGGAGAACACCCAGCTCGTGGCGCTGGGCAGGTACACCGTGCGCAGCAGCTGCCGCTGGTTGGCGCCCAGCATCTTGGCGTTGGCCAGCACCACCGGGCTCACTTCGCGCACGCCCTGGTAGACGTTGAAGAACACGATGAAGAACACCAGCGTGACGGCCAGCGCCACCTTGCTCCAGATGCCCAGGCCGAACCACAGCGCGAAGATCGGCGCGAGGATCACGCGCGGCATCGAGTTGGCGGCCTTGATGTACGGGTCGAGGATCAGGCTCGCCGTGGGCGCCAGCGCCAGCCACAGGCCGCAGCCCAGCCCCAGCGCCGTGCCGATGCCGAAGGCCAGCACCGTTTCGAGCAGCGTCGTGCCCAGGTGGCGGTAGATGTCGGCGTTGCCCTTCAGGCCTTCGGGAAACAGCAGGTTCGGCGGCACCTCGAAGGGCAGGAACCAGCTCCAGATGCGCCCCGCCACCACGATCGGCTGGCCGAGGAAGAACGCGATCTGGTCGTTGCGCGAGGCCACGTGCCACAGCACCAGGATCACGGCGAGCAGCGCGAGCTGCCAGAAGCGCGCATGGCGTGCATCGAGGCGCGGCATCATGCGGCCTTCCTCAGTTGCTGCGCGTAGCCCTTGAGCACCTCGTCGCGCAGCACCTCCCAGATCTGGCGATGCAGCTCCACGAAGCGCGGCTGCGTGCGCACCTCGGCCACGTCGCGCGGACGCGGCAGGTCGATCACGAACTCGCCGATCGGCCGCGTCGCCGGGCCGGCCGACAGCACCACCACGCGGTCGCTCATCGCAATCGCCTCGTCGAGGTCGTGCGTGATGAAGAGCACGGCCTTCTTCTTCGCGCTCCACAGCTCGAGCACTTCGTTTTCCATCAGCTGCCGCGTCTGCACGTCGAGCGCGCTGAAGGGCTCGTCCATGAGGATGATGTCGGGGTCGAGCACCAGCGTCTGCGCCAGCGCCACGCGCTTGCGCATGCCGCCCGAGAGCTGGTGCGGGTAACGGTCGCCGAAGCCCGAAAGGCCCACGCGCGAGAGCCACGCCTCGGCCTGCGCGTGCGCCTCGGTGTCGGGCACGCCGCGGTACTGCAGCCCCACCTTCACGTTGTCGATGGCGCTGCGCCACGGCATCAGCGCCTCGGTCTGGAACATGTAGCCCGCACGCTTGTTCACGCCCGTGAGCGGTTGGCCGAACACCTTCACCCCGCCCGACGACGGCTCGAGCAAGCCCGCGCCCACGTTCAGCAGCGTCGACTTGCCGCAGCCCGTGGGCCCGACCACCGAGACGAACTCGCCCGCGCCGATGCGCAGCGTGGTGTCGTCCACCGCCGTGTAGCGCTGGCCCGGGTCGTCCTTCGAAAGAAAGGTGCAGCGGATGGAAAGGAGTTCGAGTGCGTAGTCGGGCATGGCGCTCCGGAAGAAAAAACCCGGCCGAAGCCGGGTTGCTGAACGTTCGCAATCAGGCTTTGAACCTGTCTTTCGCACGCTTTGCAAAATCGTTGGTGTAGGTCCTGGCGAGGTCGATCTTGTCGGCCTTGACCGAGGTGTCGAAACTCGCGATGGCGTTGAGCGCCGTCTTCGGCCCTTCGGCCGGCACGAGGCCGTCGGTGGCGATGGACTCGCGCACCTTGTCGAACGACGCGAGGTACAGCGCGCGGTCGCCCAGCAGGTAGGTCTCGGGCACCGTCTTGATGATGTCGCCCGGCCCCGCCGTCTGCAGCCACTTGAGGCCGCGCACGATCGCGTTGGCCAGCGCCTGGCAGGTGTTGGGATGCTTCTGGATGAAGTCGATCGGCGCGTAGAGGCAGGCCGCGGGCATCGGCCCGCCGAACACCTGCTCGGTGCCCTTGAGCGTGCGCGTGTCGCTGATGATCTTCACGTCGCCCTTCTGCTCCAGCATGGTCATCACCGGGTCGGTGTTGCTGATGGCGTCGATCTGGCCCGAGCGCAGCGCGGTGAGCGCACCGGCTGCCACGCCCACGCCGATGAAGCTCACGTCGCTGGCCTTGAGGCCGCCGCGCGAGAGCACGAGGTTGGCCACCATGTTGGTCGACGAGCCCGGCGCCGAAACACCGATCTTCTTGCCGCGCAGGTCCTGGATGCCGGTGTAGCCCGCCATGTTCTTCGTCGACACGCCCACCGCGATCTGCGGTGCGCGGCCCTGCAGCACGAAGGCCTGGAAGAACTGGTTCTTGGCCTGCAGGTTGATCGTGTGTTCGTAGGCGCCCGAGCAGACATCGGCCGAGCCACCCACCACCGCTTGCAGTGCGCGCGCGCCACCGGCGAAGTCGGAGATTTCCACTTCGAGCCCTTCGGCCTTGAAGTAGCCCAGCTGCTCGGAGATGGTGAGCGGCAGGTAGTAGAACGCCGCCTTGCCGCCCACCGCGATCGAGACCTTGGTTTTCTCCAGCTTGGCCTGCTGCGCAAAGACCCGCGGCAATGCAATCGCTGCGGCAGCGACTGCGGAGGCGGAGATGAGGGTTCTGCGATGAAGCATGGCGCGGTCCTGCGGGCTCTGTGATTCTGGTGAACTGAATCGAGCTTAGGCGTGCGCCCTGTGGGCCTGCATCGGGGTCATCCCGTGCGGGTTTTCACGTAAGCACGAAGGCCTCCTGGAGAAGCCTTCGCCAAGGCGCTATCGCGCCAGAAAAAGTATCGCGATATTGACCAGGAACGCGAGTGCCCAGGCCGCGCTGCGCGCGCTCGGCGCGCCGCGGATGTAGAGCGCGAGATAGATCACGCGCAGCACCACGTAGGCCACCGCGAGCATGTCGAGCCGCGCCTGCGCCACGCCGAGCTGGTGCGCGATGAGCACCGCGCCGATGAAGAACGGCAGGCCTTCGAAGCTGTTGGCCTGCGCGCTGTTGGCGCGTGCGCGCCAGCCGCTTTGCTTGGCGGCCCAGTCGCGCGGATGCATGTTGTCGCGCACGCCGAAGCTGCCCGCCTTCGCGATCCATGCCGCGAGGTACGGCAGGCCGCAGGCGATGAACACGCACCAGTAGGCGACGGTGAGCAAGGAGAAGGTCATGGTGACGACAACAGGAGGAAAGAACGAACGCGGCCTTGAACAGGCCGCGCGTCAGCGGCGATCGACCAGCGCGTGCGCGATCGTGCCGAGGTCGACGTACTCGAGCTCGCTGCCGGCCGGCACGCCGCGCGCCAGACGCGTCACGGTGAGCCCGTGCTGCTTGAGCGCCTCGCCGATCACGTGCGCCGTGGCCTCGCCTTCGGCGGTGAAGTTGGTCGCGAGGATGACCTCGCTCACCGTGCCGTCGCGCGCGCGGTCGAACAGCTTCTGCAGGCCGATGTCCTTCGGCCCGATGCCGTCGAGCGGACTGAGCTTGCCCATGAGCACGAAGTAGTAGCCGCGAAAGGCGCCCGTGCGTTCGAGCGCGGCCTGGTCGGCCGGCGTCTCGACCACGCACAGCTTGGTGCCGTCACGCCGCGAGTCCATGCAGACATGGCAGATCGGCGCTTCGGTGAAGGTGTTGCACAGCTCGCAGTGCCGCACCTGGCCTGCCGCCTGCTGCAACGCGCGAGCGAGCAACTGCGCGCCCTCGCGGTCGTGCTGCAGCAGGTGGAAGGCCATGCGCGAGGCCGACTTGACGCCGACACCGGGCAGCCGGCGCAGCGCATCGACCAGCGCATCGAGCGAACTGGCGTCTGCCATGCGTCGCTTAGAACGGGAGCTTCATGCCAGGCGGGAGACCGGGCATGCCGGCCGTCAGCTTGCCCATCTTCTGCTCGCTGGTTTCCTCGGCCTTGCGCACGGCGGCGTTGAAGGCGGCAGCCACGAGGTCTTCGAGCATGTCCTTGTCGTCGGCCAGCAGGCTGGGGTCGATGGTGATGCGCTTGACGTCGTGCTTGCAGGTCATGACGACCTTGACGAGACCGGCGCCCGACTCGCCTTCGACCTCGATGTGCGCCAGTTCTTCCTGGGCCTTCTTGAGGTTGTCCTGCATTGCCTGCGCCTGCTTCATGAGGCCGGCCAGTTGTCCTTTGTTGAACATCGTTGGTCCTGTCTGTGATGGGTTGGTGATGGAAAGAATACGGTCGAAAAATGCGGCGACTGCGGCGCCGGCTTCAGAGGGGCTTCAGCGATCCGGGAACAATCTTCGCATCGAAGTCGCGCATCAGCATCTGCACCTCGGGGTCGCTGCGGATGGCTTCCTCGGCCACCCGCTGGCGCTCGTCGGCCGCCTGCTTGTTGCGGCGCGCCGGGCTGTCGACCACGCCGCCGATCTCGATGGCCAGCCTCACATTGTGGCCGAGGCCCTGCAGCGCCGCCGTGAGCTTCTCGCGGCTGGACGGCTGGTTGAGCGTTTCGCGCTCGATGCGCAGCATCCACTGGTCGGTGTCGCGCGCCACCAGCTGCGACTGCAGCGCGAGCTCGCGCGCCAGCGCCGCCACGCTTTCGGCCACGACGAGCTGCATGACCGTGGCATGCCAGAAGTCGCCCTCTTCGCTCGGAGGGATCGGGGTGTAGGTGCTGCGCTGTTCTTCTTCGCGCGGCACGTCGCGCTGGCCGGGCGGCGGCTGCACGCGGATCGGCACGCCGACCACATGGGCCGCGGGGGCGTCGGACGCCTCCTGCGGGGCAGGCCGGGGCATGGGCTGGCGCTGCGGGGCATCGACCACCGCGAGCCGCTGGCCGGCCGGCGCAGGCTGCGCGGGCGGTTGCGAAGGCGCGGCAACGGGTGCCGGATCGGGCACCGAAGGCCGGGAAACCGGGGCAGCTTCGCGCGCGGGAGCCCGCGGCGCGGCGCCACCGGCGTCATTCAGAGTTTTTTTTTCCGTGGAGGCCGTCGAGGCGGCCGCATGGGAGGGCTTGAAGGCCAGCAGCCGCAGCAGCACCATGGTCAGCGCCGCGTACTCGTCGGGCGCCAGGCCCAGCTCGCCGCGCCCATGCAGGCACAGGCTGTACAGCAGCTGCGTCTCGTCGGCGGGCATCAGCGACGCCAGGCGCGCCGTGTCGGCCGCGTCGGGGTCGGTGGCCGCATCGGCCGATTCGGCGCGCGAGGGCACGGCCTGCAGCACCGCCATGGCCTGCAGCACCGCCGTCATTTCTTCGAGCGTGGACGCGGCGGACATGCCGTCGCGACGCAGCGCCTCGGAGGTGTCGACCACGGTCTTGCCGTCGCCTTGTGCCAGCGCTTCGATCAGGCGGAACACATGGCCGCGATCGACGCTGCCGAGCATCTGGCGCACGCCGGTCTCGAGCAGCTCGCCGTTGCCGAAGGCGATGGCCTGGTCGGTGAGCGAGAGCGCGTCGCGCATCGAGCCGCGCGCGGCGCGCGCCAGCAGGCGCAGCGCCTGCGGCTCGGCCGGCACCTGCTCGGTCTGCAACACGCTGGTGAGGTGTTCGAGCACCGTCTCGGGCGCCATCGGCCGCAGGTTGAACTGCAGGCAGCGCGACAGCACCGTGACCGGCACCTTCTGCGGATCGGTCGTGGCCAGCACGAACTTGAGGTACTCGGGCGGCTCCTCGAGCGTCTTGAGCATCGCGTTGAACGCGGTGTTCGTGAGCATGTGCACTTCGTCGATCATGAAGACCTTGAAGCGCCCCTGCACCGGCTTGTAGACCGCCTGTTCGAGCAGCGACTGCACTTCGTCCACGCCGCGGTTGGAAGCCGCGTCGAGCTCGGTGTAGTCGACGAAGCGGCCCGAGTCGATGTCCTGGCAGGCCTGGCACACGCCGCAGGGCGTGGCGGTGATGTCGCCCTGCCCGTCCGGGCCCTGGCAGTTGAGCGACTTGGCCAGGATGCGCGACACCGTGGTCTTGCCCACGCCCCGCGTCCCGGTGAACAGATAGGCGTGGTGCAGGCGCTGCGTCGTCAGCGCGTTTTCCAGCGCCTGGACCACATGCCCCTGACCGACCATCTCACCGAAGGTTTTCGGACGGAACTTGCGAGCGAGCACGAGATAAGACATTGCGGGCATTCTAAAAGGCGCGGCGGGGGTCACTTCACGCTTGTTTCCCATCCGCCGTCGAAATGATTCACGCCCCGGCCAAGGGGGCAAATCCGCGCGGTTAGAATGCAGGCTGACGGGCCTCCCTGCATGGTGAAGTGGCCAACCGGGTCAGGTGGGGAACCAAGCAGCCCTAACTGCGTAGTCAGTGCCAGGGGTAAGGCTCGTCAACCTAACATCCAGAAGCCGTGAGTTCCTTTCCAGAGAACTTACGCGCCGTGTCCAGGGGTTACCGACCCCGGACACCTCAAATTCCCAGAACTTCGCGCAGCCATCCATGAACTTGGACATCCGGCCCGCCTGCATCAGTGATCTCGAAGCGTTGGTGCGTCTCGACACCGTGGCCGCGCACGATGCGTGCCGCGCCGTGCAGATCCAAGGCTGGATCGAAGATCGCTTCTGCCATGTGATCGAGGTGGATGGCGACATCGCCGCCTACGGCGTCCTGCACCACCACTTCTTCGACTGCGGGTTCATCGAGATGCTGATGGTCGGCGAGCAATTTCGCCGCAGGCGGCTCGGCCTGCGACTCATCGATCACTTCCAGTCGATCTGCGAACGCCCCAAGCTCTTCACCTCCACGAACCGCTCCAACGCGGCGATGCACTCGCTGCTGAAAGAAGCCGGGTTCAGAGAGAGCGGCCACATCGAGAACCTCGATGCGGATGACCCCGAGCAGGTGTTCTTCTGGCCCTGCGAGCGCTGAGCAGGCCTGCGGCTATAGCCCCAGCCGCTGGATCGCGCCGCGCGCCGCAGCCGCGCCGCTGGCCATCGCTGCCGTGAGCAGGTAGCCGCCGGTCGGCGCTTCCCAGTCGAGCATCTCCCCTGCCGCGAACACGCCGGGCAGCGCCGTCGCCATCAGGGCCGGATCGAGCGCATCGAAGCGCACGCCGCCCGCGGTGCTGATCGCCTCGTCGACCGGCCGCGTCGCGACCAGCTTCAGCGGCACCGCCTTGATGGTGGCCGCCAGTTGCGCCGGGTCCTGCATCGCTTCCTTGCTCAGCGCTTCGTGCAGCACGCCCGCCTTGATGCCCTCGATGCCGAGACGGCTCTTGAGGTGGCTGCTCAGCGAGCGAGCGCCGCGTGGATGCTTCACCGCGGCGAGCACCTGTTCGGCGCTGCGGTCGGGCAGCAGGTCGAGCAACAGCGTCGCACTGCCGTTCGCGGCAATCTCGTCGCGCAGCAGCGCCGACGCCGCATAGACCAGGCTGCCTTCGATGCCGGTGGCCGTGGCGACGAACTCGCCCTTGCGCGCAAAGTGCCGTCCCTGGCTGTCGGTGAAAGCGATCGCGACCGACTTGAAGGGTTGCCCCGCGAAGCGGCTTGAAAAATGCTCGCTCCAGCCTGCGCCGTCGAAGCCGCAATTGGCGGGCAGCAGCGGCGCCACCGCCACGCCCTGCGCCTGCAGCCACGGTGCCCACGCCCCATCGGAGCCCAGGCGTGCCCAGCTCGCGCCGCCCAAGGCCAGCACCACGGCGTCGGCCTTGGCGGTGACCTCGCCCGTCGGCGTCGCGAAGCGCAGCGCGTTCGCATCGAAGGCCCCGTCGCCCACCCAGCGATGCCGCATGTGGAATTGCACGCCCGCGGCGCGCAGGCGATGCAGCCAGGCGCGCAGCAAGGGCGCGGCCTTCATGTCGGTCGGGAACACACGACCCGAGGTGCCCACGAAGGTCTCGATGCCCAGTCCGGCCGCCCACTCGCGCGCCTGCTGCGGACCGAAGGCCGCGAGCAGCGGCTCGAGCTGCGCGCGGCGCTCGCCGAAGCGGGTCACGAACACATCGAAAGGCTCGGAGTGCGTGAGGTTGAGGCCGCCGCGGCCGGCCAGCAAAAACTTGCGGCCCACCGAGGGCATCGCGTCGTACACGTGCACCTGCGCGCCGGACGCGCTCAGCACTTCGGCCGCCATCAGGCCGGCAGGTCCGCCGCCGATGACGGCGACGGTAGGAGAAACAGTCATTCGAGATTCACCAGTTCGCCCTGCCCGGTCAGGAACGCGGCGCGCACCGTGGCACCGGGGTAGGCATGTTGCACGGCAGCGCGGTAGCGCTGCATCTGTGCGATCAGGGCCGCGTCCCGTTCGGGGCGCGCGGCCGATTTGTAGTCGAGGATCCACCATGCGCCGGTGGAGCGCTCGCGCACCAGCCGGTCGATGCGCAAGGTATCGCCCTCGTGGACCAGCGTGACTTCGTTGCCATGCCAGTCGATGCTGCGATCGTCCCACACCCAGGCACCGGCGCCCGCGCGGATGCGCTGGGCCAGCGCCGCGGCGCCGCGCGCCTGCTGCGGATCGAGCATGAATTCGCGCGCGGCCGCCCGCACATGGGCCGGCGGCAAGGCCTCGCCGGGCACCGCCCACTCGAGCAGCCGGTGCATGGCCTGGCCGAACGCGGCGGCACGCGCGTCGACCGTGGCGTCTTGTGCCTTTTTCCTTTCGGGCGGCGTACCAATTGCAGCCACGAGCGGTGCGGGCAGGCGCTTCATCGCGAAGGTGCCCACCCCGGTCTCGCCGGCGGCGGAGGCCTCGACCAGCGGCTCGTCGGCCTCGGTCGGCTCGCACAGCGGCTCCAGCCGCGCCCACCAGCTGCCCTCGTTGGCGCGCGACGGCTTCACCGACGACAGCACCAGCCGCTCGCGGGCCCGCGTGGTTGCCACGTAGAGCCCGTTGAGTTCTTCGCGGTGGCGCGCGCGCTGCTCCTCTTCGAGCAGCGCGGCGGCGCAGGCCGGCGGCGTCTTCTCGCTGGCCAGGAACACGAAGCGCGTCGGCGCGCTGTCGCTGCCCTTCCACTCGACCAGCACGCCCATGGTCTGCGCGCGCGGCGGCGGCGCGTCGCAGTCGAGCATCAGCACCGTGTCGGCCTCCAAGCCCTTGGCTCCGTGCACGGTCAGCAGCTGCACGGCCTCGGGCGCGGCCACGGTGGGCGCGCGCACACCGCCCGCGCGCAAGGCCCGCACCAGGGCATAGGGCGTCGCGAAGCGCGCGCCGTCGATGTCGAGCGAAGCGGCGACCAGCCCGCGCAGGTTGGCCAGCGCGCTCTGGCGCAAGGCCGCCGGCACCGCGGCGCCGAACTTCGCGAGCACGTCGCCGTCGTGAAAGATCGCGTCCAGCGCGTCGTGCGGCGGCATCGCCATCAGCCAGCGCTGCCAGCGGCGCAGCTGCACGCCCGCCTCGGTCAGCACGGGCGGCAGGCCTTCGCCCTTCTGGATCAGCGAGAACCAGCTGGCGACCGGCGTCTCGCGCTGGCAGCGCGCCAGCTGCACCAGCGTGTCGTCGTCGATGCCGAACAGCGGCGACTTGAGTGCGCGCGCCAGCGACAGGTCATGCGCGGGCGACACCAGCGCGTCGAGCAGCGCGACCACGTCCTGCACCTCGGGCGCGTCGTTCAGGTCGTTCTTCTCGGGCTGCTGCACGGGAATGTGGCGGCGGCGCAGCGCATCCTGCATGGCCGACAAGCGGCTGCGGCGGCGCGCCAGCACCATGATCTGGCGCGGCGGCGTGCCGTCGGCGATGCGCTGCGCGACCCAGCGCGCAGCCTGCTCGCATTCCTTCTGCAGCAGCTGTTCTTCGGGCAGCACGCGCGGCGTGACGAGGCTGTCGCGCCAGTGCAGCATGCCGTCGTCGGCCGGCGCGGCGGCCACCGTGGTGTCGAGCGCGTCGCGGTCGATGGCGGGCAGCTTCAGCAGCTCGCCGTCGTCGCCGCGCTCGGTGGTGTGGGCGCGGTAGCCGTCGAACTCGCCGGCCGCCTGCGCGGCCAGCATCGCGCTGTTGACGAGGCCCACCACAGCACGCGCGTTGCGGTGCGTGTGGTCGCAGTTGAGCAGTTCGCCGCCGAGCCCTTCACGCACGAACTTCTTGGCGGCGATGAACACCTGCGGCTCGGCGCGGCGGAAACGGTAGATGCTCTGCTTGGGGTCGCCCACGATGAACACGCGCGGCGCGCTGCCGCCCGCGCCGGTGTAGGCGCTGAGCCATCCGTAGAGCGCCTGCCACTGCAGCGGGTTGGTGTCCTGGAACTCGTCGATCAGCAGGTGCGCGACGCGCGCGTCGAGCCGCTCCTGCACCCAGCCCGACAGCGCCGACTGGCCCAAGAGCAGCTGCGCGGCCTGCTCGACGTCGTTCATGTCGACCCAGCCGTGCGCGCGCTTGACCTCGCCGAAGGCGGTGATCAGCAGGCGCGTGAGCCGCGTCATGCGTTGCTGGTACAGCCATGCCGCGTGCTGGGCCTGCGCGGCGCACAGCAGCTGCAGTTCGGTCTCGGCCTCTTGCGCGGCGGGGAATTTCTGCAGGTTCTTGGTGAGCCGGTCTTCGGTGGCGACGAAGAAGGTCTTGCGCAGCACGGCGAGCGCGTCGGCCAGCGCCTCAGGCGCGGGCTCGCCCGTGCCGAACACATCGATGATGGCTTCGGCCGCCTTCTGCGGTGTCTTGTTGGCCTCGCGGCCGAGGGCGGCGGCGCGGTCGAGCCAGCGGCGGCGCACGGCCTCGCCGCGCAGCGCGTCGGTCGGCACCTCCAGCCCCTGCAGGGCCGGGTACAGCACGTCGAACGGCGTCACCGCATCCTGGGGGTCGGACAGCGAGAACTCGACCCGCTTCGACAGCGCCTCGCCCAGCGCCTTCGCCGTCTGCGAGCGGCCGTGCGTGGCGACGACAGCGTAGTAGTCGGCCAGCGCGCGCGCGTCGCCGGTCACCGCCTCGAAGAACGGCCGCCACGTGTGGGTGCGCGCCTCGGCATCGTCTTCGAGCAGCTCGTAGTTCGCCGGCAGCCCCAGCTCGCGCAGCACGGCGAGCGGCGCATTGCGCAGCAGGCCCGCGAACCACGCGTGGAAGGTGCGGAACTGCACCGGACGCCCGCCTTCGAGCAGGCGCCGGTAGAGCCCCTGCAGCCGCGGCACGGCCGCCTGCGCGGCCTCCGGTGTCATGCCGCGCATCACGAGTTCGCGTTGCGACGCGGCCGGATCGAGTTCGGCGAACAGCGCGAGCCACTGATCGAGCCGCTCGCGCATTTCGCCGGCGGCCTTCTTGGTGAAGGTGATGGCCAGGATCTCGTGCGGCTCGCAGGCGGAATCGCCCTCTTCGAGCAGCGCGCGCACGATGCGCGACACCAGCATCCAGGTCTTGCCGGCGCCCGCGCAGGCTTCGACCGCGACCGAGCGCCGCGGATCGCAGGCGACGGTGTAGAAGGCCTCGCGCGCGACGTGCCGGCCGTTGTGTTCGTAGGCTGCGCCGTTCATGGCGTGACCTCCCAGAAATCCTTGCGGCACAGGCCGCGTGCGGCGCAGAAATCGCAGACGCTGCCCTCGCCCAGCGGCGGCAGCGGCGCGCCCTGCGCGATGCGCGCGAAGTCGTCGATGATGCCGGCGACCAGCGCATCGCGCGCCTCGACCACGGCGGGCTGCTCGACGGTCTGCGTGCCGGACGACTTCTCGCCCACGTTGACGTAGGCCGCACGCAAGGTGTCGTCGGCCACCAGCGCCGCGTAGAAGGCGAGTTGCGTGTCCTCAGTCGGGTCCTTTACGCGCTCCTTGGTGACGGAGGCGGTCTCGGTCTTGTAGTCGATCACGAAGGGCTGGCCGTCGGCCGTGCGGTCGACGCGGTCGAGCCGGCCGACCAGCCGCAGGGTGCCCAGGGGCTGCTCTTTCCAGGGCTCGGCCTCGACGAAGACCGCCCCGTCCGCTTCATGTTTCGCGAGCCATTCGAGATACCCGTCGCGCACCGCCGGCCACGCCGCGGCGAAGGGCAGGAACTCGGCGTCGGAGTAGCCGAGGGTTTGCGTGACATCGCGCGCGGTGTCGGCCAGCAGCGTGGCGCGCGCTTGCGCATCGCCTATTGGCGCGTCGCGCAGGGTCTCGTGGAACTGGCCGAGCACCGCGTGCAGCCAGTTGCCGAAGTCGCGCTTGTCGACCTCGGCATCGAGCTCGTCGGCGGTGCGCAGGCCCAACTGGCGCAGCGCGAAGAAGCGATAGGGACAGCGGCGCAGGTCTTCGTAGACGCTGGTCGACACATTCGTGAGCGGCAGCAGCGCGCCCGAGGGCGTGGGCCGCAGGGTCGGCGTGACGGCGACGTCGCGCGGCGTGCGCGGATCGACGCCCGACTGCAATGCGTGCGCGAGCTGCAGGGCCTGCACCAGCGGGCTCGGGCGCACGGGCTCGCCGCTGGCGTCGGAATGGCGCCAGACCAGGTCGCAGTTCGGGTTGCGCGTGGCCATGGCCCAGGCCGCGCGCTGCGCGGCCTCCAGCACCTCGCGCGAGGCCAGTCCCAGGTCGAGGCGCTGCGCCGCACTCCAGTTGCCCGGTGGTTCGGGCGACGGGGGCATGCGGCGGTCGTCGCAGCCGGGAATGACGACGGCGCCGAAGACGCGGCCCAGCAACTGGTACATCGGCAGCACGGACACCTTGGGCGCCTCGTCGCCGGCGGGCGGCACGAAGCTGGCGTCTTCGAGCACGTCGCGCGCCCAGGCGGTGAACTCGGCCAGGCTGTGGCGTCCGCCGGGGAACTCGTCTTCCTCGCCGTGCGCGTCGGCATCGAGCCAGAGCGCGGCGATCACCTTGGCGCCCGCGAAGTCGGCGGCGAGCGCGTCCCACTGCTCGCCGGCCGTCAGCAACTCGCGCAGCGCGCGGTGCCACTCGGCCAGGGAGCGCGCGCGCGCCATCGGGGCGCGGCGGGTTTCGATGGTGGCGGTGAACGTGCGCAGGCTTTCGTCCTGCGGCTTGTCGCTGCGCGCGATCAACGCGCACCAGGCCTGCCAGTCGCGCACGCCTTCGCGTCGCAGGCGCATTTCGAGCGACTGCACGGCGAACCCATCGACCTCGGCGCCGCTCTTGAGCCATTCGAGGACCTGGTCGGTGGCTGCGTCGTGCGCGCAAGCGCGCAAGGCACTCATCAGCGTGGCGGCGGCGCGCGTGGTGGACAGCTTCCAGCCGGTTTCGTCGTGCGTGACGATGCCCTGCGTGCTCAGTTGGGCGCTGATGCGGCGGGTGAGCGCGCGATCGGTGGCAACGAGCGCAACCGGCGCGCGGCCCTCGGCCAGGTGCTGCAGTACGCAGGCGGCGGCCAGCTGGGCCTCGTCCTCGGGGTCGAGCGCCACGTGTGCGTGGGCGGCAGACGGCGGTGCGTCGGCGGGCACGAGCGGAATGCGGATCGCGCGGTCGCCCCACAGCGCGCACAGGGCCTGCGTGAGCGGATCGGTCTGGAAGCCTTCGAGCACGATCAGCGCATCGACCTGGGTGCGCGCCGCGTCGCGCAGCAGCACGTCGGTTGCATAGCCCGAGTTCGCGGCCCAGGCCACGGCGACGCGGATCAGCGCGCTCTCGATGCGGAACCACTCCGACTCGCTGCCGGCATCGGCCACCTTGGCTGCGCCCTGTGCCCAGTCGCTGCCGCGCACCTCAGGCGCCACGGCGGATGCCAGCGGCGCCAGCTGATAGGCCAGCTCGACCACGCGCCCCGCGAGCGCGAAGCGTTCGGCCTGGAAGCCCGATTGCGCGAGCAGGCCCTGGGCCGTGACCAGGTCGCGCGCCATGTCGAAGGCGATGTCGTAGCCGGACGGCAGGAAGCCACCCGCGCTGCGCGCCCAGTTGTGCGTGGTCTCGAAGCGCGGCACGAAGCCCGGGCTGCCGCAGCGCGCCCACATGCCGCGCGCGACCGCCATCAGCTGCGCGTACGGCACCAGCACCACGGTGCGCGCCGCATGCAGCTGGCGCTCGCCGAGCGCGCGCACGATCCGCGCGACGACGCCGTCGGCGGGATCGCACCACAGGGCCTGGACGGGGTGGCCTTCGTTCATGTTCTATCGAGGGGGTTGAGGGGGTCGGCGGCAGGGCCGCAAAGGGCTTTGGCTATCGCCGCCATAGCCGGGCCGCATGGCACGTCACCCCTTGGTTTCTGTCACAATGACCAGCACTTTAGCTGCACCGAAACTCTCTCTGCGCACAAGGACACATCACATGGCCAGCGAACTGATCAAACACATCTCCGATTCTTCCTTCGAGGCCGACGTGCTCAAGTCCAGCCAACCGGTCCTGGTCGACTACTGGGCCGAATGGTGCGGTCCCTGCAAGATGATCGCCCCCATCCTCGACGAAGTCTCGGCCACCTACGAAGGCAAGCTGCAGATCGCCAAGCTCAACGTCGACGAGAACCGCGACATCCCCGCCAAGTTCGGCATTCGCGGCATCCCCACGCTGATGCTGTTCAAGGACGGCCAGCTGGCCGCCACCAAGGTCGGCGCCATGAGCAAGGCACAACTCACGGCCTTCATCGACCAGCAACTCGCCTGATGCATTTCTTCCGGCCAGCGCGCAATGCGTTGGCCGGGGCGATTTTCCTGTCATAATCGCCCTCAGTTCACCGGGCCTTTCATCAGGCAACCGGTTCGAGTTCCCCGGTTCGTGAGGCAGTTCTTGCCCCACATCAAACCTCCCCCCGTTCCCGATTCGATTACCCCTCCAGGGGTCGTTCCATGCACTTAAACGAACTCAAGGCACTCCACGTGTCTGAAGTCTTCAAGCAGGCTGAGGCGCTTGAGATCGAAAACATCGGCCGCATGCGCAAGCAAGAGCTGATGTTCGCGATCATCAAGAAACGCGCCAAGGCCGGCGAACAGGTCTTCGCCGACGGTGTGCTCGAAATCCTGCCCGACGGCTTCGGCTTCCTGCGCAGCCCGGACACCAGCTTCACGGCCAGCACCGACGACATCTACATCTCGCCCAGCCAGGTGCGGCGCTTCAACCTGCACACCGGCGACATGATCGAAGGCGAAGTGCGCACGCCCAAGGACGGCGAGCGCTACTTCGCACTGACCAAGCTGGACAAGGTCAACGACGGCGCACCCGAAGCCAACAAGCACAAGGTGATGTTCGAGAATCTGACGCCGCTGTTCCCCAAGGAACAGATGAAGCTGGAACGCGAAGGCGTCAAGGGCGAAGAGAACCTCACCGGCCGCATCATCGACATCATCGCCCCCATCGGCAAAGGCCAGCGCGCCCTGCTCGTGGCGCCGCCCAAGAGCGGCAAGACGGTGATGATGCAGCACATCGCCCACGCGATCAGCGCCAACTACCCCGACGTGCACATGATGGTGCTGCTCGTGGACGAGCGCCCTGAAGAAGTGACCGAAATGCAGCGCACGGTGAAGGGCGAAGTCATTGCTTCGACCTTCGACGAGCCCGCAGCGCGCCACGTGCACGTCGCCGAAATGGTGATCGAGCGCGCCAAGCGCCTGGTCGAACTCAAGAAGGACGTGGTGATCCTGCTGGACTCGATCACGCGCCTGGCCCGCGCCTACAACAACGTCGTGCCCTCGTCGGGCAAGGTGCTGACCGGCGGTGTCGACTCCAACGCGCTGCAGCGTCCCAAGCGCTTCCTGGGCGCCGCGCGCAACGTGGAAGAAGGCGGCTCGCTGACCATCATCGGCACCGCGCTGATCGACACCGGCAGCCGCATGGACGAAGTGATCTTCGAAGAGTTCAAGGGCACCGGCAACTCCGAAATCCACCTGGACCGCCGCCTGTACGAAAAGCGCGTGTTCCCCTCGATCCAGCTCAACCGCAGCGGCACGCGCCGCGAGGAACTGCTGCTGGCCCCCGAGATCCTGCAGAAGACCCGCATCCTGCGTCAGCTCATGTACAACATGGACGAGATCGAGTCGATGGAGCTGATGCTCAAGAACATGAAGGCGACCAAGACCAATGTCGAGTTCTTCGACATGATGCGTCGCGGCGGCTGAGCTTCAGGCTCTTCCGCAAAAGCGCGTTGACCCCACGGGTCAACGCGCTTTTTTCATGGGCGCTCGATGCGGATGGCGCGGCCTTCGGCAGCGCTCTGGCGGCCGATGTCGAGCAGCTCCATCAGTGCGACGGCCTGCGCGGGTGGCACGGGATTGGCCCCCTTGCCGAGGATCGCATCGCGGACCGCCGCGTAGTAGGCGACGTAGTTGCCGGCCTGCGTCGGCACCGCGCGAAAGTGCGGCGCGCCGTCGCTGCCGACCAGCGTGAGTTCACCATCGAGCGGATCGGCGCCCCACCCTTCGGCTGGCGGTCGCTGGCCGGCGCGCAGCGCGTCTTCCTGCGGATCGACGCCATGCTTGACGTAGCTGCCGCGCGTGCCGTGCACGATGTAGCGCGGCGCCGCATGGGCCGCGAGCGTCGTGGCGTGCAGCACCACGCGCAAAGGCGCATGAGGGCCGCTCTCGTAGCGCAGCACGGCGTGGAAATAGTCTTCGACCTGTGCGCCATCGCGCAAGGCGGCCGTGTCGAGTTGCAGCGTGTCAGGCCGGCCGAAAAGCTGCACGGCCTGGTCGAGCAGGTGCGAACCCAGGTCCACCCACAGGCCCGCGCCCGGCACGGGCTGCTCCCGCCAGCGCTCGCGGACCTCGGGACGGAACCGGTCGAAATGCGATTCCAGATACACCGGGCGCCCCAGATCGCCAGACGCCAGGACCTGCTGGAGCGTCAGGAAATCGGCGTCGAAACGCCGGTTCTGGTAGACCGAGAGCACGCGATTGTTGCGCCTTGACAACAATTCGAGTTCTCGCGCTTCGGCCACGTCAAGCGTGAAGGGCTTGTCGACCACCACGTGCTTGCCCGCCTCCAGCGCCGCCTTGGCGACCGGATGGTGTTGGGCATTGGGCGTCGCCACCACCACGAGGTCGATGTCCGCCCGGGCCACCAGCGCCGCCACGTCGGGCACCACGGCCACGCCGGGCCAGTCGGCGTGCACCTTGTGCGGCTGCGAGCTCGCCACGGCCGCCAGTTCGAGCCCCGGAACGGCCGAGAGCACCGGCGCATGGAAGGTCTGGCCGGCAAAACCGTAGCCGACGAGGCCGGCGCGAAGGGGTGTAGAAGTCATGGGAGGGCCCGGTTTGCTCGCAATTGGGGCAGTATGCGATAATCATAGGCTCCGCGAAAAGTGCGGCTGGGCACGTCGCCCGGCTTCCTTGGCCCTCACACTTCACGTCAAAGGCCTCAAGGGCGGCGCGCCAGATTGCTGGCACGCTGGTGGCTCTCGCATCGACCGCGCATTGATTCCAACAGCGCAAAAGGAAACACCATGGCAAAAGAAGGCATCCACCCGAATTACCGCGAAGTTCTGTTCGTCGACATGTCGAACGGCTTCAAGTTCGTGACCCGTTCGTGCGCGAACACCAAGGAAATGGGCAAGACCGACGACGGCCGCGAGCTGCCCCTGTTCAAGCTCGACACCACCAGCGAATCGCACCCCTTCTACACCGGCACGCAAAAGTCGGTGGACAACATGGGTGGTCGCGTCGAGAAGTTCCGCAACCGCTTCGGCAAGACCGCTGCCAAGTAATCAGGCACGCGCTCTGGCGTCGAGGGCAGCCCGGTTTACCGCGCTGCCCTTTTTCTTTCCAATCACCCCTTCGCCTCTTCCGCCTCGCCCTTGAACCAGCCGACCCCCGCGATCGTTGCCCAGAATGCCGTACGCCGGCTGCCGCGCGTCGCGTTGCTGCTGCTGTGCGCGGCCTACCTGCTGCCGGGCCTGCTCGGCCGGGGCCCCTGGAAGAGTGCCGACATCACGGCCTTCGGCTACATGGCCGAGCTGGCCCGCAGCACCGAGGGCATCGCCCGCTGGTTCGATCCGCTGCTGCTGGGCATGCGCCCCGAGACCCCCGCGCTGATCCCCTACTGGATCGGCGCCTGGGCGATCCAGCTTGCCCCATCGTGGGTCAACCCCGACCTGGCCGTGCGCTTCGTGTTCGCGCTGATGCTGTGGGGCACCTTCACCGCGACCTGGTACGCCGTCTACTACCTCGCCCGCACGCCGCGCGCCCAACCCGTGGCCTTTGCCTTCGGCGGCGAGGCGCGCCCCACCGACTACGCCCGCGCCATCGCCGACGGCGGCCTGCTGGCGCTGATCGCCTCGCTGGGCCTGGCCCAGCTCGGGCATGAAACCACGCCCGCGCTGGCGCAGCTGTACTTCGCCTCGCACCTGTTCTACGGCGTCGCCGCACTGCCCTACCGCCGCGTCGGCCCGGTGATCGCCCTCGTGGTCGGCACCCTCGGCATGACGCTGAGTGGCGGGCCAACGGTCGGCCTTGCGCTGGCGATCGGCAGCGCCGTGTACATGGTCTACGAACGCCGCCAGCGCGCCACCCGTGCAGCAGAAGGCTACAGCGACAACGAGAGCCCCGGCTTCACGCTGCCCGCCCTGCTGACGATGGTCGGCATCACCGTGCTGGCCGCCGCGCTGGTCTTCGGCCTGGGCCTGGCGCAATGGAAGATCACGCTGGGCCACTCGCTGCTGTCCGACGTGCGCAGCCAGGCCAAGCTGTTGCTGTGGTTCACCTGGCCGGTCTGGCCGCTCGCGATCTGGACGCTCTGGCGCTGGCGCCGCCAGTGGCTCGAGCGCCACGTCGCGCTGCCGCTGTGGTTCGCGCTGGTGCCGCTGGCCGCCACCTGGACCACCGACTTCTCCGACCGCTCCCTGCTGCTGGCCCTGCCCGCCTTCGCCACGCTGGCGGCCTTTGCGCTGCCGACCTTCCGGCGCAGCGCGGCAGCGCTGATCGACTGGTTCAACGTGCTGTTCTTCAGCGGCCTGGCCGTGCTCGGCTGGATGTACTGGATCGCCATGCTGACCGGCGCGCCGCGCAAGCCGGCCGCCAGCGTGGCGCGGCTGGTGCCGGGCTTCGTGGCCGAGTTCTCGCCGGCGGCCTTCGTGCTCGCCCTGGCCGCCACGCTGGCCTGGTGCTGGCTGGTGCGCTGGCGCACCGGGCGCCATCGCGCCGCGCTCTGGAAGACGCTGGTGCTGCCGGCCGGCGGTACCGCGCTGTGCTGGATGCTGCTGATGACGCTGTGGCTGCCGTCCATCGACTACGCGCGCAGCTACGTCCCGCAGGTGCGCGCCGTGACCGAGCGCATCGGCCACCCGCGCTGCGTCGCCGAGCTGGCGCTGAGCCGGCCGCACGTCGCGGCGCTGCGCCACCACGGCAACCTCAACCTGCAGCCGCTGCTGCTGGGCAACGACTGCCCGTGGCTGCTCGTGAGCCCCGACACCATCGAGCGGCTGCACACCATCATCCCGCTGGAACAGTGGCGCTTCAGCGGCACCCTGCGCCGTCCCAGCAGCCCCGCGGACGACCTGCTGCTCTACGAAAAGATCGTGCGCTGACCCGTGAGCAGCAGCACGCACGGGAACGAACGCGGACTCATCGCGCGGCACGCCGGCACGGTGCTGATCGGCCAGCTGGCCGTGATGGCCTTCGGCGTGGCCGACACCATCATCGCGGGCCGTTATTCCGAAGGCGCGCTGGCCGCGCTGTCGGTGGGCGCCGCCATCTTCGTCAGCGTGTATGTCTCGCTGATGGGCGTGCTGCAGGCGCTACTGCCGGTGTGGGCCGAACTGCACGGCGCCAACCGGGGCAGCGAGATCGGCCGCTCGGTGCGCCAGTCGCTCTACCTCGCAGCCATCGCCGTCGTGGTCGGCATGACCGTGCTGCTGCTGCCCGGCGCCGCGCTGCGCTGGACGCAGGTGCCCGCCGACATGCGCGGCGAGGTCGAGGCTTACCTCGCGGTGCTGGCCTTTGCGCTGGCACCCGCCCTGCTCTTTCGCCTCTTCAGCACGCTGAACCAGAGCCTGGGCAAGCCCAAGCTCGTGACCTGGCTGCAGCTGGCCTCGCTGCTCGTGAAGCTGCCGCTGTCGGTCTGGTTCACTTTCGGTGGTGCCGGCCTGCCGGCGATGGGGCTGGTGGGTTGCGCCTGGGCCACGCTGTGCGTGAACTGGGCCATGCTGGGCTGCGCGGTCTGGCTTCTGCGCCACGGCGCGTTCTACCGCGGCTACCAGCTGTGGGAGCGCATCGAGGCGCCCGACTGGCGCCAGATCCGACTGTTCGCGCGGCTGGGCGTGCCCGGCGGCCTCGCGGTGCTGGTGGAAGTGACGTCGTTCACGCTGATGGCACTCTTCATCGCGCGCCTGGGCACCGCGGCAGCGGCCGCGCACCAGATCGCCTCGAACCTGCTGGCCGTGGCCTACATGACGCCGCTGTCGCTCGCCATCGCGACGAGCGCACGCGTGAGCTTCTGGCTTGGCGCCGGCGACACCGCCCGGGCACGCCATGCCTGCCGGCTGGGCTTCGAGCTCACCGCGCTGTTCGCCCTGCTCTATGCCGGCGCGATGGCCGTGTTCCGCACTCAGCTCGCCAACGTGTACTCCGACAACCCGGCCGTGATCGCGATGGCGGCGGCGCTGCTGACCACGGTGGCGCTGTATCACATCGCCGATGCCTTCCAGACGCTGTGTGTCTTCGTGCTGCGCTGCTACCGCGTGACGCTGGCGCCGCTGGTCATCTACTGCGCGATGCTCTGGGGCATGGGTTTGGGCGGCAGCTACCTGCTGGCCTACCGCGGCCTGGGGCCGTGGCCGGCGATGCAGTCGCCGCTGGCGTTCTGGCTCATGAGCGCCGCGGCGCTGGCGCTCACGGCGCTGTTGTTCGTGGCGCTGCTGCGCTGGACGATGAAGGCGCGGGCCCGCTGAGGGCCACGCGGCCCGCTTACTTGCTCATCACACGCGCTTCGCGCACGCGCGTCGCCGGGAACAGCAGCGCGAAGCGACTGCCCTTGCCCACCGTGCTTTCGATGCGCAGCTCGGTGCCGTGGCGCTGCGCGATGTGCTTCACGATCGCCAGCCCCAGTCCCGTGCCGCCGGTCTCGCGCGAACGGCTGCGGTCGATGCGATAGAAGCGCTCGGTGAGCCTCGGAATGTGCTCGGCGGCAATGCCCGGGCCCGTGTCGCGCACGGCGTATTCGCCACGCCCGTCAGGCAGCACCCGCCAGGTCACCACCACCTCGCCGCCGCCGGGCGTGTAGCGGATGGCGTTGCTCACGAGGTTCGACATCGCACTCTGCAACTCGGTCGGCGCGCCCGACAGCTCGGACTCGGCTTCGGACGTGAACGTGAGCCGGTGCCCCTGCGGCGTGAGCCGGCCCGACAGGCCGCGCCCTTCGTCTTCGCACTGCGCCAGCAGCGCGCGCATGCGCACCCACTGGTTGCCCGATGGCGCCGCACTGCCTTCCAGCCGCGACAGCGTCAGCAGGTCGTTCACCAGCGTTTCCATGCGGTGCGACTGCTGCCCCATCAGCGACAGATAGCGCGTGCGTTCGTCGGCATCCAGCGGCAGGTTCTGCAGCGTCTCGACAAAGCCCGCCAGCACCGTGAGCGGCGTGCGGATCTCGTGCGACACGTTGGCCACGAAGTCGCGCCGCATCGCCTCGGCCTGCTCGAGCGCCGTGATGTCGCGCGTGAGCAGCATGCGCCGGTTGCCGGCGTAGGGATGCACCTGCACCGACAGCCGCACCGGATGGCCGCGATGCTGTGCATGCACGAGGCCGGGTGCGTCGATGACGACGTCGCGGCTGTAGTTCCACGAGGCCAGGTAGGCCACGAACGCCGGATCGCGCACGAGGTTCGCCAGGTGCTGCAGCAGGTCGCGCTCGGCATCGATGCCGAACTGGCCCGCCGCCGTCTGGTTGCACCACTCGATGCGGCCCTGCTCGTCGAGCAGCACCACGCCGTTGGGCGACGCCTGGATCGCGGCCAGGAACTCCTGCAGCCGGTCTTCGGCCTGCCGGGTCTGTTGTTCGCGGTCGCGCAGCAGCTTGCGGATGCGCTCCGAAAGCTCGCCCCACACGCCCGGCCCGCGCGACGGCAGCCCGGCCGCGTCGTTGCGCAGCACGCGCAGCAGGCGTTCGGCGCGCCAGGCATCGAAGCCCAGCCAGAGCACCGCGCCCAGCCAGGCGCCCAGCCAGCCGTACTTCCAGCCGAAAAGGCCGACAGCGCCCGCCGCAATTACGAGGGATGCTATTAAAAACGTAGCAATACGAAAAGGCATGGCGGGCGATTATCCGCGCCCGCCGCCGAGGCTCACGGCGCTGCTCACACTGTGACTTGGGCCGTCAGCCGGTAACCCGCTCCGCGAACGGTTTCCACCATCGGCGCAGCCACGCCCAGCGACTCGCGCAGGCGCTTGACGTGCACGTCGACCGTGCGTTCCTCGATGTAGACGTGGTCGCCCCACACCTTGTCCAGCAGCTGCGCGCGGCTGTGCACGCGCTCGGCATGCTGCATCAGGTAGGCCAGCAGCTTGAACTCGGTCGGGCCGACCTTCAGTGCCCCGCCCTGCCAAGTGACGCGGTGGGTGGAGGTGTCGAGGGCCAGTTCGCCGATCTCGACGCGCTCGGTCACCACCTCGGGCGCGCGGCGGCGCAGCACAGCGCGGATGCGCGCCAGCATTTCCTGCGTGGAGAACGGCTTGGTGATGTAGTCGTCGGCCCCGGCATCGAGGCCGGCGACCTTGTCGGGCTCGTCGCCGCGCGCCGTGAGCATCAGGATCGGGATGGCCTTGGTGCGCGGGTCTTTGCGCCACTGGCGCGCGAGCTGCAGGCCGCTCTGGCCCGGCAGCATCCAGTCGAGCAGGATCAGGTCCGGCAGGAAGGCGTCGATTTCACGCTGGGCGGCGGCACCGTCTTCGGACCAGATCGGCTCGAAGCCGTTGTGGCGCAGGTTGACGGCGATCAGCTCGGCGATCGAGGATTCGTCTTCGACGATCAGGACTCTTGGTTTCTTCATGCGTTATGGGGAGTCTTTGCGGCGACGGTCGTCACTGCAATGCCGACTCGATTTCCTCCATCGAAGTGTGCCGCACATCGGCGCCCTTGACGATGTAGATGATGAACTCGGCGATGTTCTTGGCGTGGTCGCCGATGCGTTCGATGGCCTTGGCCAGGAACAGCAGGTCCAGGCTGGCGGAGATGGTGCGCGGGTCTTCCATCATGTAGGTGACCAGCTTGCGCACGAAGCCGTCGAACTCCTTGTCGATGAGGTCGTCGTCCTTGAGGATCGACAGCGCGGCGGCCGTGTCCAGGCGCGCGAAGGCGTCCAGCGCGGTGCGCAGCAGGTTCGAGGCCAGGTCGGCGGCAATGCGCAGCTCGGTGGTGGGCAGCTGGCGGGCCGAACCGCTCTCGATGATCGACTTGACCATGCGCGCGATCTTGTTGGCCTCGTCGCCCACGCGCTCCAGGTTGGCGGTAGTCTTGCTGATGGCGATCAAGAGGCGCAGGTCGCGTGCCGTGGGCTGGCGGCGGGCGATGATCGACGACAGTTCGCGGTCGATCTCGATCTCCATCGCGTTGACGCGATGCTCGGTCTCCATCACGCGGTCGGCGGCTTCGGCGTCGAACTGCAGCAGGGCGTACACGGCCTGGTGGATCTGCGACTCGACCATGCCGCCGAGCTCCATCACGCGCGACGAGACGCCGTTGAGTTCACTGTCGAACTGGCTGGAAAGGTGTTTCTCGGTCATGGTGTTTCCTTTGACTTCAACCGAAGCGGCCGGTGATGTAGTCCTCGGTCTCCTTGCGCTGCGGCTTGAAGAACATCTGTTCGGTGGCGCCGAACTCGATCAGGTCGCCGAGGTACATGTAGGCGGTGTAGTCGCTGCAGCGGGCGGCCTGCTGCATGTTGTGGGTCACGATGACCACGGTGTACTCGTTTTTCAGCTCGGCGATCAACTCCTCGATCTTCGCGGTCGAGATCGGGTCGAGTGCGGAGCAGGGTTCGTCGAGCAGCAGCACTTCGGGCTTGATCGCGATGCCGCGCGCAATGCACAGGCGCTGCTGCTGGCCACCGGAGAGACCCGAGCCGCTTTGCTGCAGCTTGTCGCGCACTTCGGTCCACAGGGCGGCCTTCTTCAGGGCCCACTCGACGCGGTCGTCCATTTCGCTGGCCGACAGATTCTCGAACAGCTTCACGCCGAAGGCGATGTTGTCGTAGATCGACATCGGGAACGGCGTGGGCTTCTGGAACACCATGCCGACCTTGGCGCGGATCAGCGCCACATCCTGCTTGGACGTGAGCAGGTTCTCGCCGTCCAGCGCAATGGTGCCTTCGGCGCGCTGCTCGGGGTACAGCTCGAACATGCGGTTGAAGGTGCGCAGCAGGGTCGACTTGCCGCAGCCCGACGGGCCGATGAAGGCCGTGACCTTGTTCTCGGGGATCTCGAGGTTGATGCCCTTGAGCGCGTGGAACTTGCCGTAGTAGAAGTTCAGGTCCTTGACCGAGATCTTCGAGCGCGACGGTTGTTGTTGTGCGACGGTGTTTGGCATGTTGGCGCCTTCTTGATTTAGTGTTTGTTGCGCGTCAGCACGCGCGCCAGGATGTTGAGGGCAAGCACGGCGACGGTGATCAGGAACACACCGGCCCAGGCCAGTTGTTGCCAGTTCTCGTACGGGCTCATGGCGAACTTGAAGATCGTGACCGGCAGGCTGGCCATCGGCTGGCTCACGTCGGCGGTCCAGAACTGGTTGTTCAGCGCGGTGAAGAGCAGCGGCGCGGTTTCGCCGGCGATGCGGGCCACGGCCAGCAGCACGCCCGTGACCACACCGGCGCGCGCGGCGCGCAGCGTGATGCTCAGGATGACCTTCCACTTCGGCGTGCCCAGTGCATAGGCCGCTTCACGCAGGCCTGGTGGCACCAGCTGCAGCATGTTCTCGGTGGTGCGGATCACCACCGGAATCACGATGAGCGCCAGCGACAGCGCGCCGGCCAGGCCCGAGAAGGTCTTGAAGTAGGCCACCACCACGGCGTAGACGAACAGGCCGATCACGATCGAGGGCGCCGACAGCAGGATGTCGTTGACGAAGCGCGTGATCGAGGCCAGCAGGCCCTTGGGGTTGTACTCGGCCAGGTAGATGCCGGCCATGATGCCGATGGGCGTGCCCACGAAGGTCGCCAGCATCACCATCACGAACGAACCGAAGATGGCGTTGGCGATGCCGCCCGCCTCGTTCGGCGGCGGCGTCATCTCGGTGAAGGTGGCCAGCGCCAGGCCGCCGATGCCCTGGCGCAGCGTTTCCCACAGGATCCACACGAGCCAGAACACGCCGAACGCCATCGCGGCGAGCGACAGCGTGAGGGCGATCTTGTTGACGCGGTTGCGCGCGGCGAACTTCGCCTGGCGCGTCTCTGCCAGGGTCTTGGCGTTGATCAGGTTTTGCGCGGTGCTCACGACTTGGTTCCTTCGCTCTTCTTCATCTGGGCCAGCAGCATCTTCGAGAGCGACAGCACGACGAAGGTGATGAAGAACAGCACGAGGCCGAGGTACATCAGCGCAGCCTGGTGCAGGCCCGCGCCGGCTTCGGCGAATTCATTGGCGAGGGCCGAGGTGATGCTGTTGGCCGCCTCGAACACCGACAGGGAGTTGAGCTGGTTCATGTTGCCGATCACGAAGGTGACGGCCATGGTCTCGCCCAGTGCGCGGCCCAGGCCGAGCATGATGCCGCCGATCACGCCGGCCTTGGTGTAGGGCAGCACGACCTTGGAGACGACTTCCCAGGTGGTGGAGCCCAGGCCGTAGGCCGACTCCTTGAGCAGCGCGGGCGTCACTTCGAACACGTCGCGCATCACCGAGGCGATGAACGGAATGATCATGATGGCCAGGATGATGCCGGCCGACAGGATGCCGATGCCCACGGGCGGGCCGGACACCAGGGCACCGAGGTACGGCACGCCGGCCAGCAGCTTCTGCAGCGGCTGCTGCACCCAGGTGGAAAGAATGGGGCCGAAGACCAGCAGGCCCCACATGCCGTACACGATGGACGGCACGGCAGCCAGCAGTTCGATGGCGGTGCCCAGCGGGCGCTTGAGCCAGTTGGGCGAGAGTTCGGTCAGGAACAGCGCGATGCCGAAGCTCACCGGCACGGCAATCACCAGTGCGATGAACGAGGTGGCCAGCGTGCCGTAGATCATCACGAGGCCGCCGTACTCGTCCTTCACCGGGTCCCACACGCTGCTCGTGAGGAAGCCGAGGCCGTACTTCGAAATGGCGGGCCAGGCGCCGGCGACGAGCGACAGCAGGATGCCGATCAGCATCGCGAGCGTCAGCAGCGCGGCGCCCTTGGCGGCCCAGCCGAAGAGGCGGTCGGCCATGGGGCCGGAACGGGCCGCCTTGACGGGCGGCGGAGGAGCGGCGGAGGTGCGCGCGCGCTCGGCCGCGAGGTCGAGGGAGGCGGCAGCAGCGGGGAAGGTGGATGACACGGGTCGCTCCGGCAAAGACGAAAGCGGCGCGTCCTGGAGCGAAGAGTTGCTCATGGGCGCGCCGTCCTGGAGGGTGGATGAAGGGTTGCTTCTTACTTGAACGCGACCGGCTTGCCCGATGCGTCCTTCACTTCACCCCATGCCTTGGCAATGGTGGCCTTCACGGCGTCGGGCATCGGCACGTAGTCCAGCTCGTCGGCCGTCTTGTCGCCGCCCTTGTAGGCCCAGTCGAAGAACTTCAGCACGGTGGTGGCGCTGGCGGGCTTGTCCTGCACCTTGTGCATCAGGATGAAGGTGGCGCCGGTGATGGGCCACGAATCCTTGCCGGCCTGGTTGGTCAGCACCTGGTAGAAGCTCTTGTTCCAGTCGGCACCGGCGGCGGCGGCCTTGAAGGCGCTGTCGTCGGGCGAGACGAACGTGCCGGCGGCGTTCTGCAGCTGGGCGTAGGTCATCTTGTTCTGCTTGACGTAGGCGTACTCGACGTAGCCGATCGAGTTCGGCAGGCGGTTCACGAAAGCGGCGACGCCTTCGTTGCCCTTGCCACCCGCGCCGGTGGGCCAGTTCACGGCCGTGCCTTCACCGACCTTCGACTTCCACTCGGCGTTGACCTTGCTCAGGTAGTTAGTGAACAGGAAGCTGGTGCCCGAACCGTCGGCGCGGCGAACCGGGGCGATGGCGGCGTCAGGCAGGGCCAGCGAAGCGTTCAGAGCCTTGATCGCGGGGTCGTTCCACTTGGTGATCTTGCCCAGGTAGATGTCGCCCAGCACCTGGCCGTTGAGCTTCAGCTCGCCCGGCTTGATGCCGGGGATGTTCACCACGGGGATCACGCCGCCGATGACGGTGGGGAACTGCATCAGGCCCTTGGCTTGCAGCTCGTCGTCCTTCAGGGGAGCGTCCGAAGCGCCGAAGTCGACGGTCTTGGCTTCGATCTGCTTCAGGCCGGCACCCGAGCCGACCGACTGGTAGTTGATCTTGACGCCGGTGGCCTTGTTGAAGTCGGAAGCCCACTTGGCGTACAGCGGTGCGGGGAAGCTGGCGCCGGCGCCGGTCACGTCTTGTGCGAAGGCGGAAATGGAGAACAGCGCGGTCACGAGGCCGGCGGTTGCAAATTTGAACGTCGTTTTCATAAAGCTTCCTTGAGAAGTAAGAAGTAGTCCCTTTGGGGGCTCGAACGGACTCTAAAAAGCTTTTGTGACATCGATGTGACACCCCTTCTGTCGAGGGAAAATGCCGCTGCGCCACCCCTGTCGTGTGTGACGCTGTCACACAACCGTCATTCACCCCGCCTAACCTCCAGCCCTCGCCGTGACGCGATTGGGGAGGCGGCGCCTGCTGTCACGGCGCTACGATCAGAGAACCGCCCTCTTCACTAAAAAATGCAAAACGGCACCCGCCTCGCAGCGGTCGATCTCGGCTCGAACAGCTTCAGGCTGGAAATCGGCCAGGTCGACCACGGACAGATCCACCGCACCGAGTACCTCAAGGAAACCGTGCGCCAGGGCAACGGCCTGGACAGCGCCCGCAATCTCACGACCGAAGCCATGCAACGCGGCTGGGACGCCCTCGCCCGCTTCGGCGAGCGGCTGGCCGGCTTCAAGCGCTCGCAGGTGCGCGCCGTGGCCACCCAGACCCTGCGCGAAGCGCGCAACCGCGAAGAGTTCCTGTTGCGCGCGCGCACCATCCTGGGCTTCGGCATCGACGTGATCCCCGGCCGGGAAGAAGCCCGCCTGATCTACCAGGGCGTGGCGCACCACCTGCCGCACACCGACGCCTCCGACCAGGAACGCCGCCTCGTCATCGACATCGGCGGGCGCTCCACCGAAATGATCATCGGCCACGCCCTCGAGGCCGAGCGCATGGAGTCGTACCGCGTGGGCAGCGTCGCCTGGTCGATGAAGCATTTCGGCGAAGGCCAGTTCACCGCCCCCGCCTTCCGCGCCGCCGAAGTCGCGGCCAAGGCCGTGCTGGACGACGCGCTCTCCAGCTACACGCGCGACCAGTGGGACGTGGCCTACGGCGCCTCCGGCACCATCGGCGCGGTGGGCGACGTGCTCGCCGCGGCCGGCGGCGAGGCTGGCCTGGTCACGCGCGAGGGCCTCGACTGGCTGCTCGATCGCCTGCTCAAGGCCGGCAGCATCGACAAGCTGCGCATCGACGGCATGCGCGAAGACCGCAAGGCCGTGATCGGCGGCGGCCTGAGCGTGCTGCGCGCGGTGTTCGACCTGCTCGACATCCAGGAAATGAAAGTCGCCCAGGGCGCCCTGCGCCACGGCGTGCTCTACGAGTTGCTCGAACGCGACGAGAGCGTGGCCGACATGCGCAGCGCCACGGTGACCCGGCTCGCCACCCGCTTCGCGGTCGATCCGGCGCAGGCCAAGCGCGTGAGCGACACCGCCGCCGCGCTGTTCGTGCAACTCGCCCCCGCTGCACGCGGCGGCAGCACCTCCAGCCGCGCCGGCCGCGCACTGCGCAAGCTCGGCTGGGCCGCGCAGCTGCACGAGATCGGCGCGCTGGTCTCGCACAGCGACTACCACAAGCACGGCGCCTACATCCTCGACAACACCGACGCACCCGGCTTCGCAGTGAACGAACTGCATGCCCTCGGCCAGCTGGTGCTGGGCCAGCGCGGCAAGCTGCGCAAGCTCGAAGCCTCGCTGGACGACGAGACCTTCGTGATGCAGCTGCTGGCGCTGCGCCTGGCGGTGATCCTGTGCCACGCGCGCCGCGACCCCGAGCCGCCGCAGGCGCTGAACCTCGCGGCACTCGGTGCCAGGGCCTTCACGATCGCCTGCGCGCCCGACTGGGCCGAGATGTACCCGCAGTCGGCGCACCTCCTGCGCGAGGAAGTGCTGGCCTGGCAAAAGACCGGCAACTGGCGCATGGAACTCAGCGGCGCCTGAGCCGTTTCACTTCGTGTCGATGCCGGCCGTCTGCGTGACTGCCGCAGCGCTGGCCTTGCGCGACTCGTCTTCCCCGAACAGGCTGACATAGGCCGGCTGCACGATCTGGTCAAGCCCGCGCTTCAACCCTTCGCGAGCGCCTGCAGTGTCCTTGAGCAGGCCGTCGTACAGGAGATAGGTCGGCTCGCTCACGTCGGCGACCTGCAACGTCTGGCCCACGACGGACTGCTTCTCGTCCCTGAGCAACTGCTCCACCCAGACGTACGGCTTGAAGCTCGACGTCGCATCGGCCGCGCCATAGGACGTCGTGATCCGCAAGATCAATGTGCTGTAGCCGGGCGTCGGCTGGAGTTCCTGCACCTGCATCTGCGCATGCTCTCCGGTCGCGCGGAAGAAAGGCGTCAGCTTCACCTCGCGGCCACTGTCCCGCAGGCGCGCCGCCAGTCGCTCTGCGAACTGCCTGTTCAGCCCCATGGTCACTCCGCTGTTCTTCACTGCGGCCGTGAACTCCTTGCTGCGCTGGTCGGTCCGGGCAGCCATCGTCAGTCGGCTGTTGGTATCGACGGAGATGGCCACCAGTGCAGCGAGGGGTCCCAGAAACCCTGCGAAGCCCGTCAGCCCCGACCCGCCGCCATCCGTGACGATCAGTTGGTCTTCCTGGTTGTAGATGAGCTCGACCTTCTCGATCGATCGGGCGACATCGTGACGGGTCGGCGGCGCAGGCGCGGCGGTGTTCGTCGCACACCCCGACAGCAGGGCTGCGGCAACAAGCAGAAAAAACAGCGCCTTCAACCGCACGTCCGCGTCTGCGCGCAGCATGTTCATGAAGCTTCCTGGCAGTGTGTTGAGCGGTTTCATGCGTCTTCCCCAGTGATGTGGTCGACCGGCACCGCTTCTTTCCCGCATCGGCGTCAAAAGCACGCTGCCGTGGAGTCACACTGTAGAAATTGCGCCGCGCGCGCGCATGAGTGCTTCGCCCCTTTTTCCGGGAGACAAGCGCCCTGCCAGCTCTGCCCGCAACCGTGACAAAGCGCCTGTCCGCAAGCGCCAGGCAGGGGTATTCGCCGCGGAGGACCGCTGTAGCAGCTAGAGAAGCTCGGGCGCCTGCACCGTCACCACGACGGTCTGCACATCGCCGTCGCGCTCGCGGGTGCGGATCCACCACAGCGAGCCTTTGCGCACCGGGCAGCTGTCCTGCTTCAGGCCGAGCAGCATCGAGATGGCCTGGCCCAGCGAAGGCTGGTGGCCGATCACCAGCACCACCGACTTGCCGTTGGGCCAGCCCGTGGCGGCCAGCAGTGCGTCGGGGGTGGTGTCGGGCGACAGCTCGGAGCGCAGCTTGTACTTGCGGCCCAGGGCCAGCGCGGTCTGCTCGCAGCGGCGCGCCGGGCTGCACACGATGCGCGTGCCGTCGGGCAGCTGCCGGTCGAGCCAGGTGGCCATGCGCTTGGCCTGCTTTTCGCCGCGCGGGGTGAGCGAACGCTGCATGTCGTCACACCCTTCGGTCCAGTCCTCGGCTTCGGCGTGACGCCAGAAGATCAAGTCCATGCTCATCGTCTTTCGAACTTCTTCTTCAATTTCAATTGCCGGACGCATCACGGTGGTTTCCTCGTGATGCATAGCGGCCCATCAAGGCGGCCTGGGCGCCATGCGCTTCGATCGCGGGGGACGCACCCGCCTCGCCGGGGTGGGTGTCATGGTCGACACGCCGGTAGATGCCGTCGCCGCCCAGGTCCCAGGCGTCGCGCCCATCGTGCAGATAAGCCACCAGGCACTCGTCGATGAGGCGCTGGCGCAGGTTGGGGTCGGTCACGGGCCAGGCCAGTTCGATGCGCCGCATCATGTTGCGGTTCATCCAGTCGGCGCTCGACAGGTACAGCGACTCGTCCTCGCCATGGCGGAAGTAGAACACCCGCGAATGCTCGAGGAAGCGACCGATCACCGAGCGCACGCGCACGTTGTCGGTGAGCCCCGGCACCTGTGCCGGCAGCGTGCAGGCGCCGCGCACGATGAGGTCGATCTTCACGCCCTTCTGCCCCGCGCGGATGAGCGCGCCGATGATCTCTTCGTCGGTCAGCGCGTTCATCTTGGCGACGATGCGCGTGGGCTCGCCGCTGGCGGCGGCCTGTCCGAGCGCATCGATGCGCGCGACCAGGTTCTTGTGCAGGTCGAAGGGCGCGAGCCACATGCGGTTGAGCTTGGGCAGGCGGCTCTGGCTGGCCATGTGGACGAACACGGCCTCCATGTCGGCGGTGAGCGCCGGGTCGGCCGTGAGGTGGCTGATGTCGGTGTACAGCCGCGCCGTGCGCGGGTTGTAGTTGCCGGTGGACAGATGGCCGTAGCGGCGCAGCTGCTTGCCCTCGCGGCGCGTCACCAGCAGCATCTTGGCGTGGGTCTTCAGGCCCACCACGCCGTACACCACCTGCGCACCGATCGACTCGAGCATCTCGGCCCAGTTGATGTTGGCCTCTTCGTCGAAGCGCGCCTTCAGCTCGACCACCACCGTCACTTCCTTGCCGCGGCGCACGGCTTCGCGCAGCAGGTCCATGAGCTCGGAGTCGGCGCCGGTGCGGTAGATGGTCTGCTTGATCGCCAGCACCTGCGGGTCGAGCACCGACTCGCGCAGGAACGCGAGCACGCCGTCGAAGCTTTCGAAGGGCTGGTGGATCAGCACGTCGCCGCGCTGCAGCCGCTCGAAGAACGACTGGGCGGGCGACAGCGTGACGGGGAACGACGGCGCATACGGAGGAAAGCGCAGCTGCGGCTCGCCGATCAGGTCGATGAGCTGCGTGAGCCGCGCCAGGTTCACCGGGCCGTGCACGCGGTACAGCGCCTGCGGCGGCAGGTTGAATTGCGCCAACAGGAAGCTCGCGAGCGATTCGGCACAGCTGGCCGACACCTCCAGCCGCACAGCCTGGCCGTAGTGGCGGTGCTGCAGGCCCTGGCGCAGCGCCGTGCGCAGGTTCTTGACGTCTTCCTCGTCGACCGCGAGGTCGGAGTGGCGCGTGACGCGGAACTGCGAGAAGTCGCCCACCTCGCGGCCCGGGAACATGCTGGCCAGGTGCGCGCGCACCACGCTCGACAGCGCCACGAACAGCGTCTTGCCGTCCGACACCTTGGCCGGCATCTTGATGAGGCGCGGCAGCACGCGCGGCAGCTTGACGATCTGGATCGGGTTCTCGCGGCCGAAGGCGTCCTTGCCGCCCAGGCGCACGATGAAGTTCAGCGACTTGTTGGCCACCTGCGGGAACGGATGCGCCGGGTCGAGCCCCACGGGGATCAGCAGCGGGCGCACTTCGCGCTCGAAATACTCGCTGACCCACTTGCGCTGGGCCGGGTTGCGTTCGCCGTGCGACACGATATGGATGCCGTGCGTGGCAAAGGTCGGCATCAGCTCGTCGTTGTACAGCGCGTACTGGCGCGCCACGAGCGCATGGGCCGCTTCCGACAGGCGCTCGAAGGATTCGACCGTGTAGGTGCCCTTGCGATCACCGGCACTGCCCGCGCTCAGGTGCGGTGCGGCGCGGACTTCGAAGAACTCGTCGAGGTTCGACGACACGATGCACAGGTAGCGCAGCCGTTCGATCAGCGGCACTTCGGGCCGGTGGGCCCAGTCGAGCACGCGCTCGTTGAACGAGAGGATGCTGTGGTCGCGGTCCAGCAACGCGAACGGAGGCGCTTCGCCGGCACGCGACGGGTCAGCGGAGAGGGAGGGCATGGGCACTGATTCTGGAGCAAGCGGCACGGGAGAACACGACGGCTGAAATATGACAGTGTCAACTTCGTCCGTGACAGTTCCATGACATTCGCGTGACGCACCCTGTCCCACAGAGAGCGAACCTGACACATTCGGCGACAGCGAAGCAGCGTGCGGCCCGGCGTCGGGCCGGATGGCCGCCGGCTTCATGCGCCGAGGAAGTGCTTGCGGTAGCGCGCCGGCAGGTCGTCGATGCGCATCAGCATCGGCAGGTCGGCGGTGTTGAAGTCCGGGTCCCAGGCCGGTGCGCCGAGCACCTTGGCGCCTAGGCGCAGGTAGCCCTTGATGAGCGCGGGCGGTTCCACGTCGAGCGCGCTGTCGAGCCGTTCGACCGGCAGTGGCAGGCGCGGCTGCACCTGGTACTGGATCGGCGCCAGGTGGCTGGCCGAGAGCTGGCGCCAGATGCTGGCCGCCGCGTCGCCGCTGGTCACGCCGTTGTGCGACATCGGAATGCTCGCGCAGCCGATCATGGTGTCGAGCTTGTTGCGGTGCATGAAGCCGGCCAGCGCGCCCCACAGCGCGAGGATCACGCCGCCCTGGCGGTGCTCGGCGTGCACGCAGCTGCGGCCCAGTTCGACCATGCGCTCGCGCAGGTCGCGCAGGCGGGTCAGGTCGAACTCGGTGTCGCTGTAGGTGCTGCCGACGCGGCGCGCCTGCGCGGGGGTCAGCACGCGGTAGGTGCCGATGACCTGGCCGGTGAGTTCGTCGCGCACCAGCAGGTGTTCGCAGAAGTCGTCGAACAGGTCGATGTCGTGGCCGGCCAGCGGCGTGGTCAGACGTGCGCCCATCTCGCCGACGAACACGTCGTGACGCAGGCGTTGCGCGGCGCGCACGTCGTCCTGATGACGCGCCCAGCTCACCGTGATGCCCGGCTTGGCTTCGACGACCGGCGGCACGATGACGGCCAGCGGCGCCTCGGGCACCGACGTGCGGGTGGCCAGTGCGGCGACGGTGGCGGCAGCGGCAGCAACGGCGGGGGTTCCGGCCGCGGGTGCGGGCCACAAGGCTGCGCGCAGTCCGAGCTGCGAGAGCGGAAACGTCGGGTTCGGCAGTTCTTTCATGGGAAATCCCTTTCTGCTGACCGAGTCTGGACACGCGCAATGAAACCGGCATGTCAGCGGCGTGGCAGACACATGACGTTGTTACAACGCGCGTCAGCGTCGCTTTGGCGCCGCTTCGGCGTCTAATGCGGGGCATTCGCGACACGGAGTTCGACCCCATGGCCACCGACGCACCAGGCGCCAACAGCCGCCTGCACCAGACTTTCCCCGTCCTCAGTGACGCCGAGATGGCACGCATCGCCAGCTTCGGCAGCGTGCAGCGCTTTGCGCGCGGCGAGCGCCTGTTCACCGCCGGCGAGACCGGCGCCGGCATGTTCGTGCTGCTCAAGGGCGTGGTCGCCGTCACGCAGCGCGACGGCCTGGGCCATGTGGTGCCGATCGCACGCCAGGGGCCGGGCGAATTCCTCGCCGAGGTCGGCCAGTTGAGCGGACGCCCTGCCCTGGTCGACGGGCATGCCGACGAAGAGGTCGAGGCGCTGGTCGTGCCGCCGGACCGCTTGCGCGCGCTGCTGGTGGCCGAGGCCGACCTGGGCGAGCGCATCACCCGCGCGCTGATCCTGCGGCGCGTGGCGCTGATCGAATCGGGTGCGGCCGGGCCGGTGCTGATCGGGCGGCCTGACTCGCCCGAGATGGCGCGGCTGGAGAACTTCCTGCGCCGCAACGGCCATCCTTATCACTTGGTCGACGCGGCCGCCGACCCCGATGCCGCCGCGTTGCTCGCCCAGTACGGCCCCGACCAGTTGCTCGCCGTGTGCCCCGACGGCTCGGTGCTGGTCAACCCGAGCGACGAGGGCCTGGCGCGCTGCCTCGGCATGGTCGACACCGCGGCGCGCGACGAGCTCTACGACGTGGCCGTGGTCGGTGCCGGTCCAGCCGGCCTCGCGACCGCCGTGTATGCCGCCTCCGAAGGGCTGCGCGTGATCGTGCTCGACTGCCGCGCCTTCGGCGGACAGGCCGGCGCCAGCGCGCGCATCGAGAACTACCTGGGCTTTCCGACCGGCATCTCGGGGCAGGCCCTGGCGGGCCGCGCGTTCGTGCAGGCGCAGAAGTTCGGCGTCGAGATGCTGATCCCGGCGCAGGTCGCGGCGCTCGACTGCTCGCGCGAGAACGCGCGGGACAGCCTCGCGCTGAAACTCACCGATGGCCGCACGATCAGCGCGCGCACGGTGGTCATCGCGAGCGGCGCGCGCTACCGCCGCCCCGGCGTGCCGCGCCTGGCCGAATTCGAAGGCCGCGGCATCTGGTACTGGGCCTCGGCCATCGAAGCGAAGATCTGCGCGCAGCAGGAAGTGGCACTGGTGGGCGGCGGCAACTCGGCCGGCCAGGCGGCGGTGTTCCTGTCGCGCCATGCGGCCAAGGTCAACGTGCTGGTGCGCGGGCCGTCGCTGGCGGCCAGCATGTCGCGCTACCTCATCGACCGCATCGAGGCCACGCCCAATATCTCACTGCAACCGCACACCGAGCTCGTGCGGCTGCACGGTGCGCCCGAAGAAGGCCTGACCGGTGCCACCTGGCGCTGCCACACCTCGGGCCAGGAGCACGACTGCCCGGCGCGCAACATCTTCCTGTTCGTCGGCGCGGAGCCCGAGACGTCGTGGCTCGAGGGCTGCGGCGTGTCGGTCGACAAGCACGGCTTCGTGCTGACCGGCCCGGCCGCGAGCAGCGGCTTTCCGGCGCGCCCGGCCACGGCGCTTGAATCGAGCGTGTCGGGCGTGTTCGCGGTGGGCGATGTGCGCTCGGGCTCGGTCAAGCGCGTGGGCGGCGCGATCGGCGAAGGCGCCGCGGTGGTGGCGCTGATTCACCAGCACCTGTCGTCGGCCTCGGCCGTGGCCTGAACCCTTCTTTTCCTGAAACGCCCATGCCCATCCACGCCTGCGAACACGTTCCCGCCGACCTCGCCCCACCGCACACGCCCCGCGGCTGCGAAGACCGCCTGAAGACCGGCGACACCTGGGTGCACCTGCGCCTGTGCGTGCACTGCGGCCACGTCGGCTGCTGCGACTCGTCGAAGAACCGCCATGCCACGAAACATGCGCGGGCCGAAGGGCATCCGGTGATCCAGTCGATCGAGCCCGGCGAGCATTGGATGTGGTGCAACGCGCACGAGCGGCAGGTGGGGTGACCAGCGGCTGAACGGCCAATGCCCGCACCCGCACGCGTCCGGATGCGCGTGTATATGCTGCCGTTCTCCCGTCACAACCCTCTCACTCCGGAGCCCGCGACATGCCCGCATCGCCCATCGAGGTCTATTCCTGGCCCACGCCGAACGGCCACAAGATTCACATCATGCTCGAGGAGTGCGGCCTGCCGTACCACGCGCACCCCGTGAACATCGGCACCGGCGACCAGTTCGCACCCGAGTTCCTGAAGATCAGCCCGAACAACAAGATCCCCGCCATCACCGATCCCGACGGACCGGACGGCCAGCCGATCTCGCTGTTCGAATCGGGCGCCATCCTCGTGTACCTCGCGGGCAAGACCGGCAAGTTCCTGCCCACGGGCGACCGCGAGCGCTACGACGTGCTGCAGTGGCTCATGTTCCAGATGGGCGGCGTCGGTCCGATGCTCGGTCAGGCGCACCACTTTCGCATCTACGCGCCCGAGAAGATCGCCTATGCCGTCGACCGCTACACCAACGAGGCCCGGCGCCTGTACGGCGTGATCGACCGACAGCTGTCCAAGCACAAGTTCATCGCCGGCACGAGCTATTCGATTGCCGACATCGCCATCTTCCCGTGGCTGCGCAGCTGGGAGAACCAGGGCATCACCCTCACCGACTACCCGCACCTGAAGGCCTGGTTCGACGGCATCGCCGCGCGCCCCGCCGTGCAGCGCGGCGTGAAAGTGCTGGCCGACCTGCGCCGTCCCATCACCGATGACAAGGCGCGCGAGATCCTTTTTGGCAAGACACAGTACGAGAAGCGCTGAGCGGCCTCTTATTCGGGCTAGAATGGAAGGCTTGGCGGGGTGTAGCGCAGCCTGGTAGCGCATCTGGTTTGGGACCAGAGGGTCGAAGGTTCGAATCCTTTCGCCCCGACCAAAAGAAAAGTGAAAGCCTGCAACGATGAAAGTCGTTGCAGGCTTTTTTCTTTTCCGGGCCGCTCGTGATCGCCGCGAATCTCACCGCCCTTTAGACGTTTCGTAGCACGACCCACGGCTTTCCGTACATCAGGCAACGCCGCTGCCTTGTTGTTACACCGTCAAGACAACCTTTTTCTTAAGGAACTACCCGCGAGGCCCTCGGCGCTCACGCAGAATCAAGCCAATCGTGATCGTGTTTACAAAGTAAGTGAAATCGCGTTTACAAAGCCGAAGAGCTGAGTCAGGGATGGACGTCGCAACAGAACCCTCACCCCTGGACCCTTTTCCGATGCTGAATTACTTTTCCCGCTGTTCTTGCGGCCTCAGGCATCTCGCACGCATCGAGCGCCGGCCATGGATGCGACTCTTCTCGAGCCTGCGCTTCTACCAATGCAGCGCCTGCGGAAAGAAGCAACTGGCGTCCGAACGCGCGGTGAACGACGCGGTCTGGAAGTACCGCTCGGAAAACGTCTGACGCCCCCTCCGCCCCAGCGATCCACAAAGGCATCGGACGGTCGAAACGCCCTCCTTAGCAATCTGTTGCGCGTGCAGCCCTTTCGCTGCATGCCTTGTGCCCCCACAGAATCGAACGCGGGTGCTTCACGGTTGCGCAAACCGCGAAGCAGCGTCGGGGAAAGAGTGTCGACACCTTCCCGGTTTGAACTCTTCTGTGATGCTGCTGAATCTGTTTCTCCGATGTTCCTGCGGCTTGGCCGGCCTTCGCCGCATCGAGCGGCGAACCTGGATGAGGATGCTGCCGGCCCTCAGGTTCTACCGGTGCAGCACCTGCGGCAAGAAGCAGCTCGCGTCGAAGCAGGCCGCCGAGACCGCCAGGGTGTCCTCCGGCGCCAGCCCCGCCCTTTCGCCCTCTCAACGACCGCCGCCGAAGGCGTCGTGCATGGAGGGATGTAGGTAGAATCCGCGCTTCCCCGGTCAAAGGCAGAAGCGTCCAGACCGTTGATTTTTCGGGTCTGTTGCCGCACCGCTTGCGGCCCGAGGACCGAAGGCTCCGGCCCTCGCTTCTCGACCGGAATCTGCCCGTAGCTCAGTTGGATAGAGCACCTGCCTTCTAAGCAGGTTGTCGGGGGTTCGATCCCCTCCGGGCAGGCCAATTTCCTTTTTCAAACAGCATCGCGCTGACTCAGAACTCGCACTTCTCATAGGGGGTGCGGGTTTTTCTTTGCTCCACGGCACCTCGGGGCCTAGCATGGCTTGTCGGTACTTTGTCGGTACTTCTGCAGGTATCCGCCCTGCTGCCAAAGCCAGGTACCGACAGCAAGGAGAAAAATCCAATGCTGACAGACACTTTCGTGAGGCAAGTGAAGCACAAGGGCAGTGAGATCGGCGAGCGCTACGCAGACGGCGGCGGCATGTATCTGCGCGTCAAATCGGCCGGCAAGTACTGGCGCATGGACTACCGATTCAACGGCAAGGCGAAGACGCTGGCCTTGGGCGTCTACCCTGCCGTATCGCTCGCGAAGGCCCGGCAGCGGCGTGACAAGGCCCGCGAGTTGCTTGCCGACAACGTCGACCCTGGCCTCGCGAAGCGCGCAGAGAAACTGTCCCGGGCGGTGGAGGCGGCCAACACGTTCGAGGCCTTGGCGCGCGAATTCCACGCCACAAAGGCCAGCAGTTGGAGCGCGTCCTATTCGGAGCGCTGGCTGCGCATCATGGACAAGGACCTGTTCCCCTACATCGGCAAGCTGCCAATCGCCACGATCCAGGCCAGGGATCTTCTGCACGCGCTCAAGCGCACCGAGGGCCGAGGGGTCATCGAGACGGCCCACACCCTGCGCCAGTGCGCCGGACAGGTATTCCGCTACGGTGTGCAGACAGGCCGGTGCGCGAGCAATCCAGCCCCGGATCTGCATGGGGCGCTTCGGCCGGTGCTCACCAAGAGCATGGCCGCTGTCCTGGAGCCCCAGAAAGTAGGCGAGTTGATGCGCGCCATCTACGGCTACAGCGGGCAGCCGATCACCCGCGCCGCCCTCCTCCTGTCCGCCCTGCTCTTCCAGCGCCCCGGCAACATCCGTGCGATGGAATGGGCCTGGGTCGACCTCGAAAAGGCGATGCTGACCATCCCGGCGCAGGACATGAAGCGCAGGCTGCATGAAAAGCTCAACGGCCGCCCCCACTTCGTGCCGCTGTCGAAGCAGGCACTGCAGACACTGGAGGAAATTGAGCCATTGACCGGACACGGCCGATACGTGTTCCCCAGCATCCGCACAGGAGAACGCCCCATGAGCGAGAACACCGTGAACGCCGCATTGCGAAGGCTGGGATACACCAACGACGAAATGACCGCCCACGGCTTTCGTGCGATGGCCCGCACGGTCATGGCGGAGCAACTTCACGGCATTTCGCCCGACGTCATCGAGGCACAGCTTGCCCATGGCAAGAGCGGGCCGCTGGGTGCGGCCTACGACCGCGCGGAGTTCATGGACAAGCGCAAGGACATGATGCAGCGCTGGGCGGACTACCTGGGCCAACTTGCCGCAAGCGCGCAAATCCTGACGCTCAAGGCAGCCTAGCCGCGCATCGACAAGACTTTCTTCTTTCTCGATGACGTCGAGGCTCGGGAGCGATACGCCGATGTCGTGATGTAGACGATTTGGGCGACTGCCCCCTTGACGCGCAGCGACGGCACCGTGTCGCGGCCGTACATTCAACTCACTCGACGCGTCTGCATGAGTGAGGCATTCGCGTAACCCTCCGGATCATCGATCCAGCGCTGAATCGCCGCACGCGGCCAACCACAAGCGCGCCCGCCCAGATGCACAGGAGGGGGGAACTTGCCTCCGGCAATTCTTCGATATACGGTGGTTCGACTGAGGGCCGTGATGCGCACCACATCGGTCATGCGATAGAACGCAGGACCTGTCACGGTTGACGAATCAGCATCGCGGCGATTGGCAGGGTGTTCAAGATGCATGGCTAGTCCTCGAAGTGAAGCCGAGCTTTCAAGTCGAAATTGTGTGTTTCGAAGGGGAATTTCCTCACTTGAAGAGCCCAACAAGAAGCGAATAGAAATCCCAGCCAGCGACGGTGTCGCTCCGGACTTGACTTAACAATCGCTGTCCAAACTCAGCGCGCCCCAAAAGAGTCGTTTTACGCCTGGATTTGCGTTCAGCATGCGACGACGCGCGACTTCAGACAACTGGCAGTTGTAGTAGGTCTGTCGAAACGAGCGAGCGACGAAGTCTTATGCGAACTGACGTCAGGGCCCTTGCTTCCGAGCCGGGCAAGGCCGCATTCAGGCCCAGCGCAGCGGGCTTGCTACCGGGCATCGCCTTTGCAGCGTTGGCGGCCGCTCCGGGCAGCAATCTCGGGCTACTGAAAACTCCCGCCTTTGACATTCACAGTTTTCCGTCCTCTGGTGTTGATTTCCATCTAGAAGTGACCCAGTTGGCGGTGTGATTTCCATCTAAATCTGACCCACGTGATAACCCTAACC